>NZ_JBEPEQ010000085.1:0-26551 GCF_040300925.1 Micromonospora sp. NPDC000207 | reverse complement strand
GTGCCGGAAGTCGTGCCGGTGCCGGGGGGCGTGCCACCTCGGGTGGCGGGGGCGCTGCCGGGGCGGATCGCCGTCTCCGCGGCGCTGCCGGGGCGGACCGCGGCCTCGACTCCGTTGCCGGTGGGCAGGCCGGGGAAGAAACGGGCCGCGGCGATCTTGGCGGTGATCCCCGAGTTCTCCAACGCCTCGGCCAGTCGTCGGCGCAGCTCCCGGGCGACCTTGAACTGGCCGTCGGCCGTCGTCTTGACAGTGGTACGGATGACCGCCCCGTCCACTGTCATCTGCTCCACCCCGAGCACCTCGGGGGCCTCGACGATCTCCGGGGCGAGGTCGGGGTCGACCGCCACCGACGCCGCCGCCGTCCGCATCACCGCTGCGGCCTCCTCCGTACCGGCGAACCCGATGGGCAGGTCGACGACGACCATCGCCCACCCCTGGCTCTTGTTGCCGACCCGGATGATCTCGCCGTTACGGATGTACCAGAGCACCCCCCGGGCGTCGCGCACTGTGGTGACCCGTAGTCCGACCGCCTCCACGGTCCCGGTGGCCTCCCCCAGGTCGACGTTGTCGCCGACGCCGTACTGGTCCTCGATCAGCATGAACAGACCGGCGATCAGGTCCTTGACCAGGCTCTGCGCACCGAATCCCAACGCCACCCCGGCGATCCCGGCGCTGGCCAGCAGCGGTGCCAGGTCGAAGCTGAACTCCTTGAGCACCATCAGCAACGCGATGCCGAAGATGAACGCCGTCGCGAAACTGCGCAGCACCGACCCGATCGCCTGGGCGCGCTGTCGGCGGCGTTCCGGGATGAACTCGGTCGGATCGGCGCCGGCTGTGGGGATCCGCTCGCTCAACGGCCGCAGCAGGGTCGGCATGGAGGTGTCGGCGGTGGTCCGGACCAGCCTGTTGATCGCCCGGGCCAGCAGGAACCGCAGGACCACTGCCACCAGGACGATCAGGGTGATCCGCAGGGGCTTGAGCAGGATCCAGTAGCTGCCCTCGGCGAACCAGCTGGAGTCGGTGGCCTCGAACACCGCCTTGCAGAGCGCGTCGTCGAGGCAGATCCCGGAGGGCTGGCTCTCCTGCGGATCCGGCTCCGAAGAAGCAGAGGGGACGGGAGAGGGGGAGGGGATGGTGGCCCGGCCACCGATCGTACGAATGACGGTAGTCACTGTGACTTCGTACCGCACGGGTCGACGCCGCCGTCGCCGACCCGCCCGTGGTGTGACCCCGCAAACGGACGGAACAGGCCATCTTGCCACGGCCGGGGGACCCCCCGGCGGGGGCCACCCGATTAGTACGTGCAATCCCGGTTCCGATCAGGGACGATTGCGCTGACGGACGTCGGTGAACCCACCCACGTCGCCCGTGGTCCCGCCCTGCGCGGACGCCCGGTCGACGCCGTGGACGAGGTGGGGCTGACCGGACCGGGAGGGTGAACAGATGCCTGACATACGACCCACAGCCGGGTCCGGTGTGCTGGTCCTCAACGCCACCTACGAGCCCCTGTGTGTCGTGTCCGTGCGTCGGGCCGCGATCCTCGTCCTCTCCGCGAAGGCGGTCTGTGTGGCCGACGGGGAGGGCATCCTGCACAGCGCCCGCAACGCGTTGCCGGTTCCCTCGGTGGTCCGGCTCAACCGGTTCGTCCGGGTGCCGTACCGCACCCACGTCGGGCTCTCCCGCCGGGGGATCTTCGCCCGGGACGGCTGGCGGTGCGCGTACTGCCGGGGACCTGCCGAGACGATCGACCACGTCTTCCCGCGCAGCCGGGGTGGTCGGCACGCCTGGGAGAACGTGGTGGCCGCCTGCGCCCGGTGCAACCACACGAAGGGCGACCGGACCCCGGCCGAGCTGGGTTGGCGACTGCACTGCGTGCCGTCGGCCCCGAAGGGTACGGCGTGGCGGGTGCTCGGGCACCGGGCACCCGATCCACGGTGGGCCGGCTGGCTCGACCTGCGCGAGCCCGAGGCCGCGTGAGACGTCCCGGGGAGACCGGGGCACCTCAGCCGTGCGGCACCCCCGGTGACCGGGGCACCTCAGCGGTGCGCGTCGACCAGGGACGCGAACACCACGACGTTGTCGGCGTAGCCAGTCGCACCGCCGACCCAGCGTCCTCCGCAGGTGACGAGTCGCAGGTGGGGGCGGCTGAAGTCACCGAAGACCTGGTCGGCGGGGAAGCGGTCCTTGTCGAACCGGTCCACCGACTCGACCTCGAAGACCGCCACCGCCCCGTCCTCCCGCGACACCTGCACCCGGTCCCCCTCGTCCAACTCCTTGAGCCTGTGGAAGACCGCCGGTCCGGTGCTGGTGTCCACGTGGCCGACGATGACCGCCGGTCCGTCCTGGCCCGGGGTGGGGCCCTGGTCGTACCAGCCGCCCTCCTGGGCCCGTGCCGAGTCCGGCACCCCGATGGTGCCGTCGGCGGCGATGCCGACCGGGTGCACCGGGGCGTCGACCGAGATGGTCGGGATGCTGATGCTCGTCGGCGGGCTCGCCGCCAGCACCGGATGGTCCCGGGGTGGTGGGCGCAGGCCTGCGGTGAGCCGGTCGGGCAACATGCTCACGCCGGTGACCCACTCCACGCCGAGCATGGTCACGATCAGCATCATCACGGCGGCCACCACCAGCACGGGTGCCCCGGGTCCGGAGCGCCCGGCGAACCGGGGCGTACGCCGTACCGTGGTCGCCCGCCGGGTGACCGCTGTCAGCAGCTGCCCCTCGGTCGGCGACCCGTACGTCGTGACGCTCGCGGCGAAGGCGTGCCCGGCGGCCCGGCGTACCCGCCCGCTCACCCGGCGGACGACCCGGGCCACCCCCCGCCCCGCCGCCCGAAGCCGTCTGCCGTCGGTCCGTCGCCCGGGTCGCCCCGGTCTCCGGTTGTCGGGACGCCGCCGGGGCGTCGGTGAGCCGGCCATCGCCTGTCACCGGCTTCAGGCGCCGGTACCGGGACGCCGTCGACCGATCAGGCCGAGCCCGGCCACCACGGCCAGCGCGGCGATCCCGCCGACGATCAGGACCGAACCGGTGCCCCGCCCCTCGGCCGTACCGCCGCCCCCGGTCGCCGGGCCCTTGCTGGGCTGGGCCATGTTCAGCACCGTGAGCATGGTCTGGGCGGTCTTGCCGTCACGGCAGCGCAGGTCGACCGGGTAGTCACCGGCCTGTTGGTTGCTCGGGACGTCGGTGGTCCCGGTCAGGAAGCCGTTGTTGTCCGGCCGGAGGGTGACCTTGCCGTCGAAGGCGTCGGAGTGTGCCTCGGCCGACTGTTTGTTGTCGTTGTCGCAGCTGGCCCGGATGGTCACCCGGTTACCGGCCTGGACGCTGTTCGGCGTCACCTCGATGAACGTGTTCTCGCCGGCCCGGGCCGAACCGGCTCCGACCAGGACGAACACGCCGACCAGGACCAGCGTCCCGATCGCGGTGAGTACGGTGGACAAGGCGGCGAGCACCCGGCTGCCGTTCGGTCGTGGACCCCGCATGATCCTCCCTCCCGGCACCGGCGCACCGGTTCCTGCTGGGGCGACCCGGCGGCTTTCCCCCTGCTGCGGCGGCTAACCCAATCGGGTGACCGGATGCCAGTCCAGCGGCGTGGAGAGCACCATCGTGCTGGCGGGCTGCCCGAACGGGGCGAGACGGTCGATGAGCCCCTCGAACGCCCCGATCGACGCGGCGGCGACCTTGAGCACGCTGCACGCGTCCCCGGTGACCCGGTGGATCTCCCGGATCTCCGGCCACTGCGGGACGTCGGGGTCGTGCAGGATGCACCGGGGGCCGTCACAGGACATCCGGATCAGCGCGACCACCGCCCCACCGGCCCGGGTGAGGTCCACGTGGGCGTGGTAGCCGGTGATCACCCCGGACTCCTCCAGGCGACGGACCCGTTGGGCGACCGCTGGCGGGGACAGGTGCACCCGGCGGGAGAGCTCGCTGAAGGACAGCCGCGCGTCGGCCTGCAGCTCACGCAGCAGTGCCCAGTCCATGTCGTCCACGGAGCCTACCTTTCGTACCGAAAACCCGTTTGGGAATTCGCTTTCGGGATGATAAGCCGCTCCCGCCCAGCGCCGTTGATCAGGCATTCCGTCAGCCGGTGCACCCGCGAGATCATGATCGTGGTGCCGACGGACCGAGGGAGACCAGCGGTGGAGATGAATCTGGGCGACCCCGACCAGCGGCCGGCGGTACGCCCGCTCACCGGCCGGCAGCGCACGGCTCGGGCGGTACGCAACGGCGGTGAGCCCACCCTTGAGTTCGCCGAGCGGGTGCCCTACGACACGTACACGCACGCCAGCACCCTGCACACGCTCCAACAGCCACTCAGCGACGATCCCGGTGAGATGTCCTTCCTGGTGGCCAGCCAGATCATGGAGCTCTACTTCGGGCTCACCTGCCACGAACTGCGACAGGCCCAGCAGGAACTGCGCGCCGACCGGGTCTGGGAGGCGCTCGCCCCGCTGCGCCGCGCCGCGTTGCACCTGGAGGGACTCAACGCCGTCTGGCGATCGCTGCGGTGGATGACCCCGGCGGACTTCAACCGGTTCCGTAACCTGCTCGGTGAGGGCTCCGGGTTCCAGTCGGCGATGTACCGGCGGCTGGAGTTCCTGCTCGGCCTACGTGATCCGGCGTTGATCCGCCCGTTCCACCGCCAGGGGCAGGTGTACGCCGAGCTGACTGCGGCGCTGGCCGCCCCGAGCGTCTGGGACGACGTCGTCGCACTTCTTGCCCGACACGGCCGGGACATCCCCGCCGACCTGCTCGCCCGGGACGTCACCGACGAGCACCGACCGCACGCGGCGGTCGAGGCGGCCTGGGTGGGCGTCTACTCCGACCCAGGGCCGGACAACCACCTGCGGTTGCTCGGTGAGGCGTTGACGGCGGTGGCCGAGGAGTTCGGGGACTGGCGGTGGAACCACCTCAAGGCGGTCCAGCGGACCATGGGCGCAAAGGTGGGCAGTGGCGGGTCGGCGGGGTTGGCCTGGCTGCAACGGAGCACCGCCCGGGTGGTCTTCCCGGAGCTGTGGTCGGCCCGTACCGCGATGTGATCCGCGACGACCCGCAGGTGGGAGACCAGTGGGTGGCGTCCGTTTGATCGCCTTTCGGGGGAGTCGGGGCAGAACGACACCGGTGGGGATCGCCACCCCGCAAGCTGGCAGGCCACCGACTCCGCTAACGTGAGCAGGAGCGGATCCGGGTGATCGGCGAGATCATCATCCGGCCCACCCTGAACGCAAGGTCACTCTTTCCGCCTGGGGGCGTTGGGATTGTCTGTTACCGAGACGTTGCTGGTCTTCGTCGGCATCCCGGCGGCTGCGGTGCTGGTGATCGCCGGTCTGGCGCTCGCCGGTGGTCGTGGCGGTCGTGGCGGCACCAAGCGCTACCGGCCGGGCCGGTCCTTCGACTTCACTCCGGTCTGGTTCCTGGCCCGCCCGGAGCAGCTGGCCGACTCGGCCGGCACCGCCCTGGCCGCAGGTGCCCAGGCACCCGCGCTGAGCAGCCGTAAGCAGGAGCAGGCCGGCATCGAGGCGCCGGCCGGGGGAACGGGAGGCGCAAGTGACCGTTGGTGAGAAGCAGGCCGAGGTCGAGGCGGGCAGCCCGCCCGAGGTGCTGGACGGGCCGTTCTCGACCCGGCAGCTGCTCCGCATCGACGAGGCCCTCCGCCTGGCCGACCAGGGCACCGGGCTGACCTTCTCGGTCTACGTCGGCGCCCTCGACGAGCCGGTCCGGGAGCACGCCGAACGGCTGCACCGGCAGCTCGCCGACCCCGACCTGTCGGTGCTGATCGCCGTGTCACCCAACCAGCGTCAGCTTGAGGTGGTCACCGGTCGACAGGCCCGGCGGCGCATTCCCGACACGTACACCAAGCTCGCCGCCCTCTCCATGGTGGCCGCCTTCGGCGTCGGTGACCTGGCCGGCGGCGTCATCAACGGCCTCGACCAGCTCGCCACCCACGCCGGCAGGGGCTGAGCCCGCAGGGCGCAGCGGGATCCGGCCGACCAAGCCGGTCGACCCACCTCCCACCCGATACGACGAACCGCCCGGTGCCGTGTGACACGACACCGGGCGGTTCGCTGCGTTCACGCGCTGCGGGTGTCCCGGGCGCGGGCCTGCAAGGCGCGGAGCACACCGTCGCGCCCCTCGGCGACGAGGCGACGCAGCGGGGCCGGGTGCCCTTCGCCGGCCAGCCAGGCGTCCGTGGCGGTCACCGTCTCCTCCTCGACGAGGTACGCCGGGTACGCCAACTGGGTGAACTCCTGCGCCGGTTCGCTGTCCCGGCTGGCCCACACCTGACCCACAGTGGCGAAGTACCGCTCCCGGTACGGCGCGACCAGCTCCACCTGCGCCGGGTGGGCGAAGCCCTGCAACAGCGCCCGGTTACGCCAGTTCGGCAGGGCCTGCGCGCCGGTCAGCTGCGCCCAGACGGCCGCCTTGTTCTCCGGGGTCGGCACCAGGGCGTGCGCGTACGCCGCCTCCCGCTCGCCGCTGGCGGTACGGTCCCGGGCCAGCTCCGCCTCGATCTCGGCGGCTCCGGCCGCACCGTTGGCGACCAGGGCACCCAGCACCGACCAGCGCAGTTCGGTGTCGACGGTCAGCCCCTGCGGTGCCCCGGTGCCGTCGAGCCAGCTCCGCAGCACCGACAGGTCCTCCGCCGAACGGGTCGCCGAGGCGTACGCCCGGGCCCAGGCGAGCTGGAAACCGCTGCCCGGCTCGGCGTTGGCGAGCGCCGTCTTCGCGGTACGGGCCAACTCCGCCCAACCGGTCGGCGCCCACTCCGGGTCGGCGTAGAAGACCAGAGTCGAGGCGGCCTGCCGCAGCGTCGCAGTGACCAGGTTGATGTCGGTCTCGGCGGGCAGCCCGGCGGCGACCAGTGCCACGTAGTCGCGGGCGCCCAGCTCGGCGTCGCGCACCATGTCCCAGGCGGCGGCCCAGCACAGGGCGCGGGCCAGCGAGGACTCGAAGCCGGCGATGTGCTGGACCACGGTGGCCATGGACTGCTCGTCCAGCCGCAGCTTGGCGTAGGTGAGGTCGTCGTCGTTGAGCAGCAGGACGTCGGCGGCGGGCAGGCCGTGCAGGACGGAGAGCTCCGTACGGTCCCCGGCGACGTCGACCTCGAACCGCTCCCGCCGTACCAGCCGGCCTTCGGTGAGGTCGTACAGCCCGACCCCGATCCGGTGGGTACGCAGCGTCGGGTGCTCGGCCGGTGCCTCCTGCCGCACCACCACCTGCTGGTACGTGCCGTCCGGGCCGACGGTCACCTCCGGGCGCAACGTGTTGACCTGTGCGGTCTCCAGCCACTGGGAGGCGAACTTGCGCAGCTCCCGCCCCGAGGCGGCCTCCAGCTCGGAGAGGAGGTCGTCGAAGGTGGCGTTGCCCCAGGCGTGCTTGCCGAAGTAGCTGCGCAGCCCGGCCAGGAACGGCTCGATCCCGACGTACGCCACCAGCTGCTTGAGCACGCTGGCGCCCTTGGCGTACGTGATCCCGTCGAAGTTGACCTCGACGGCCTCCAGGTCCGGCATCTCGGTGTAGACGGGGTGGGTGGAGGAGAGCTGGTCCTGCCGGTAGCCCCAGTTCTTGCGTACCGACAGGAAGGTCGTCCAGGCGTCGGTGAACCGGGTGGCGTGGGTGTTGCACCAGTGGCTGGCCCACTCGGCGAACGACTCGTTGAGCCACAGGTCGTTCCACCAGCGCATGGTGACCAGGTCACCGAACCACATGTGCGCCAGCTCGTGCAGGATCGTGTTGGCCCGCTGCTCGTACTCGAAGTCGGTGACCTGGGACCGGAAGATGTAGTGCGACTCGGCGTGCGTGACGCAGCCGAAGTTCTCCATCGCCCCGGCGTTGAAGTCCGGCACCCAGACCTGGTCGTACTTGGGCAGCGGGTAGCGGACCCCGAACTGCTCGTGGAAGAAGTCGAACCCCTGGGTGGTGACCAGGTGCAGGTCGTCGACGTCGAGGTGGGACGCCATCGTGGCCCGGCAGAAGTAGCCCAGGTCGATTCCGTCGTGGGTACGGCGCACCTCGTGGTACGGCCCGGCGCAGAGCGCGGTGATGTACGTGCTCATCCGCGCCGACTCGGCGAAGTGGACGGTCTTGGTCTGCTCGTCGGCGGGGTACTCCCGCACCACAGGCATGTTGGAGACGACCCGCCAGTGCGCCGGGACGGTGGCCTGCCAGGTGTAGACGCTCTTCAGGTCGGGTTGGTCGAAGCAGGCGTAGACCCGCTGGGCGTCGGCCGTCTCGAACTGGCTGTAGAGGTAGGTCTCGCCGTCGACCGGGTCCACCGTCCGGTGCAGGCCCTGCCCGCTGCTGGAGTACAGGAAGTCGGCCTCGACCACCAGGACGTTCTCGGCGGCCAGCCCGGTCAGGGTCAGCCCCTTCTCGGCGGACCAGTCGCCGAGGTCGACAGGGTCGCCGTTGAGCGTCGCGGAGCGTACCGACTCGGCAGCGACCTCGATGAAGGTGCTCGCCCCGGGTTCGGTGCACCGGAACCGGACCTCGGTGACCGAGCGGAAGGTCCGGCCCTCCGCCAGCACCGCGGTCGACAGGTCCAGCCTGATGTCGTAGCCCGTGACGTCGAGCAGGCGGGCCCGCTCGACGGCCTCGACCTGGGTCAGGTTGCGAACTCCCGGCACTCTCGTTTCTCCATCCCGTTATGCCGTACGGCGCGGCGGCCCGGTCAGCCGTCCGTTCGTGACGGTCAGCCCGAACCGAGTCTTGCATGTACGGACCTCTTGTGGTGGCCTAGCTCACGCTCTCATTCCGCTGCCTGTCGATGGGCCTCGGGGTGAAGATCGGGGCAGGGCCCCAGGAGCTGGGATCCCCCGTCTCGAAGGGAGTCGGCCGTGGCTGAACGCGCTGCCGTGGACATGTGGTTCGACCCGATCTGCCCGTGGGCCTGGATCACCTCCCGCTGGTTGTTGGAGGTCGAGCAGGTACGGGACGTGGACGTCAGGTTCCACGTGATGAGTCTGTCGGTGCTCAACGAGGGACGTGACGTTCCCGAGCAGTACCGCACGCTGCTGGACCGGGGATGGGGGCCGGTGCGGGTCTGCATCGCCGTCGAGCAGGGTCACGGCGGGGACGCGGTCCGGGCCTTCTACACGGCGCTCGGCACCCGGATCCACCTGGGCCGGGTCGAGTTGGGGCCGCAGTTGTACGCCGACGCGCTGACCGACGTCGGCCTGGACCCGGCGCTTGCCGACGCCGCCACCTCCACCGGACACGACGAGGCCCTGCGGGCCAGCCACGAGGCCGGGATGCGCCCGGTCGGCACCGACGTGGGGACCCCCGTGGTGCACGCCCCCGGCCCGGACGGCCGGCCGGTGGCCTTCTTCGGCCCGGTGATCACCCCGGCTCCCAAGGGTGAGGCGGCCGGCCGGCTGTGGGACGGGGTCCTGCTGGTGGCCGGGACGCCCGGCTTCTTCGAACTCAAGCGGTCGCGCGACGTCGATCCCATCTTCGACTGATCGTCGCCGAGGGCCCCGGCCGACGGGCAAAGTGTGAGAAGGGTTCCCTTCTGCGCCCCGAACGTCGACCCGGGGCCCTTTCGTGCCCCGGGCGTACCCGGGTTCACCTGGTCGTTCATCTGATGGACCGGGGGCGGGGTGGCCGTCGGGGGCGGACCCGACGCCGGTAGCGTCTGCGGACATGACGGTCGTGCATCCGATCGCCCGGGCCTGGATCACCACTGGCGGCACCGGCGCGCAGAACTATGACGAGTTCGCCGACGACGCGGAGATCACCGCGATCATCGAGGCCAATCCGCACAGTGCCCTCGGCATCGAGATGCCGCACAGGGCGCCGCAGAGCCTGGGCACGTCGTTCCTGGACGCGCTGCCAGCGGCGGTGTCCCGACTGGCCGAGGCGAAGGCCGACGGCAGCTACACCCCCGCCGAGCAGGTGGTGGTGCTGTACCGGATCAGTGCCCCGGGGGAGGAGACGGCCTACGGGCTCTTCGCCACTGTCGACACCGACCAGATCTCCACCAGCGCCGACGAGCCGGGCCTGGTCATCCGCAACGAGGACGTGTTCATCGCCAAGGTCCGGGAGCGGGTGGCGCTCGCCGAGGCGCTGGGACACCTCCTCTCGCCGGTACTGCTGTTGCAGACCGGGCGGGGTGACGAGTTGCACACCGCCCTGGAGCAGGCCACCGACCAGGCGGGGGCGCCCGCCGCGACCGACACCGACCAGGCAGGTCGGACCCACGCCATCTGGCTGGTCGGTCCCGGCCCACGGCAGGACGAGCTGACCGCGTTGGCCGGCGGCGGCGAACTGGTGGTCGCCGACGGCAACCACCGGAGCCTGGCCGCGCAGACCGGCGGCCTGTCCCGTTTCCTGGCCGTGGTGACCACCCCGCGTTCGGTGGCGATCCAGCCGTACAACCGTCTGGTGAGCGAGCTGACCACCAGCCCCGCCGAGCTGCTCGACCGGCTGCGGTCGGCCGGTGCCACGGTCACCCCGGTCACCGGTCCGCTGGCGGTTCCGGCGGCCGGCGGCACCGTCCACCTCCGCCTCCCCGACCAGGCGTACGCCGTCACCCTGCCGCACGTCGGCTCCGGTCGCCTGGACAACCTGGACCACGCCCTGGTGGAGCGGCTGATCCTGCGCGACGCACTCGGCCTGGACCCGGGTGACAAGCGGATCACCTACGTCGGCGGCGACTACCCGGCCGACTGGCTCACCGGCGAGGTGGAGGCGGGCCGCGCGGAGCTGGCGATCCTGATCGCGCCGGTGACCGTCGACGACTTCGTCGCGGTGAACCTGGCCCGGGAGAAGATGCCGCGCAAGAGCACCTGGTTCACGCCGAAGGCGCGCGGCGGGCTGGTCGTCGCCGAGTCCGTCTGAGCCGTCCGGTGCGACCGGGGTCGTCCCCGGTCGCACCCCACGGGAGAGGTGCGGCCCGGGCGGCGTCGGCGCGTCCGGGCCTGAAAGACTTGACGGTATGCGCGTCTACCTGGGATCCGATCACGCCGGCTACGAACTGAAGGTGCACCTGGCCAGCCACCTGGCCACGCAGGGCTACGAGGTGGTCGACGTCGGCCCGCACGCCTTCGACCCCGAGGACGACTACCCGGCGTTCTGCCTGCACACCGGGGACCGGGTGGTGGCCGACCAGGGCAGCCTCGGTGTGGTCATCGGCGGTTCGGGCAACGGCGAGCAGATCGCCGCGAACAAGGTCGCCGGGGTACGCGCCGCCCTGGCCTGGAACGTCGACACCGCCCAGCTCGCCCGGCAGCACAACGACGCCAACCTGGTGGCGGTCGGTGCCCGCCAGCACACCCTGGACGAGGCGACCGCCCTGGTCGAGGCGTTCCTGGCCACGCCGTTCTCCGGCAACGAGCGGCACGCCCGCCGGATCACCCAGGTCGCCGAGTACGAGCAGTCCCGCAAGCTGCCCGACCTGCCCTGACCGGTAGCGCCCCGGTCAGCGCGGCGACCGGGGCAGGTCCTCCCGGGGCACCCAGTTGCGTCGGACGACCACCACCTGCTCCTCGGCCCGGGCGAGGTCCTCGGCGCTCGGCCGGGCCGCGTCCCGGGCCCGCAGGGCGGCACTGAGCCCGACCTGTGAGGAGCCCGACCCGACCAGGCCCCGCAGTCCCCGGTCGCCGTCCCGGTCCTCGCCGCCGCGTCGACCCCGGGGCGGTTCCCCGTCGTGCACCCGATTCGTCGTCGTGCTCGACCCGCCCCGGCCGGTGGTCTCGCTGTCGGTCCGACGGGCGGTGACGGACCCGGCTCGCCGGGCGGTGTCGGACTCGGTCCGGCGGGAGGTCTCGGGGTCCGTCCGACGGAAGGTGTCGGACTCGGTCCGGCGGGTCGCCTCGGGGTCGGGATGGTGCCGCTGCCGCCGTCGGCGCCGCTCCACGTCACTCATCAACCGACAGTACCGCCCGGCGGCCGCAACGTGGTCCCCGCTGCGCGGGGTCCGTCGCCGCCCGCTGGACGGTCGGAAGGCGCGCTCGCCGCACGACCGGAAAACGCCCGCTGCACGGTCGGGAGGCGGCTGGGAGGCGTCCGCTGTGCGGCGGGGGTGTGCCGGTCGGCGGGGGATGTGGCCGATGGCTACCCTCGGATACAGACGGCGGTCGTCGACCGACGTCGGGCATGGGGAGGATTCGAGATGGCAGACCAGACACAGCCGTGGGCCGAGCGAACCGTCGAGGTGCCGCCGCAGCCGGGTGTCGGGATTCCGCCGCAGCCGGGTGGAGAGCTCCCCCCGCAGGGAGAGCCGTTCCGTCGGGGTGTCGCCTCCGTGGGGCGGCCCCGCGCCCCGCGTACCGAGTCCTTCCCCACCGTCGAGCACGAACCCAGTGGCACCGGCTGGCCGGGCGCCAGCCAGGAGCCCCGGCGGCCGTTGAGCTGGCACGTCGAGCAGTTGAGGATCGGCGGAGAGTACAGCGCCGCCGCCGCCCTGTTCGCCTTCGTCTGCTGGGGCATCTGGGCACTGTCCGGCGGTGGCAACCTCACCGGCCCGTTCCTCACCTTCCTGATGAGTCTGCTGGTGGCGGCGGGTCTGTTCGGTCTGTCCCGACTCCTGGGCCGGGTCGTCCTGGAGCGGCAGCTCGGCCGGATCCGGCGCAGCGCCAAGGGTGCCCACGCGGCGACGGCGGTGTTCCTCGTCGGCCTGGGGATCGCCTACCTCCAGCAGACCGCCTGGGTCATCTCCGTCTGGAACTGGCTTACCGGCTTCTGAGCACCACCCCACGCACTCGCGGGCGGGTCGGCTCGCCGCCGCCCGCCCGCGTGTCCGGTCGCGTCCGCGACCGTGGTCGTCCCCCGTCAGATCGGCCACCGTATACCCGACCGGCCGCGGTTCATCCGCCCCGTACGAGGGTTCCCGCGCCGCCGGTGTCTCAGCTACCCGGCGAAGCGGTGCAGGACGAACTCCTGCCTCGCCCCGCAGGCGATCGTGGTGTCGTTCCACGAGCAGGATCCCGAACGTACGCCGGTGAGCAGGCCCAACTCCGTGACCCCACCGGAGCGGGCCCAGACCCCGGCGACGCTGGAGTCGGACTCGAACGATCCCAACTGCTTGGCGAAGACCAGCAGGTTTCCCGCGTCGAGGCGGACCCCCACCCCGCCCCTGTCGGTCAGCAGCGCCCGCCCCTGCGGGTCGAACAGGGTCACCGACTCCTGCGGTGAGGTGCGGGAGGCGAGCAGGTGCTCGCCGAGGGGGAGCAGGGTGGTGGTTCCGGGAGCCGCCCAGCGTCGGGGGTCCGAACCCTCCTCGACGGCCACCACCTCGGTGGTCTCCGCGTCGTGGTCGGCCACCTCCAGCAGGCAGACCCGGTGCTCCCCGCAGGCCGTCATCGTCCGGGGTCGTCGGTTCTCGCCGGCGCTGTACAGGATCACCGGCTCGCCCAGCTTCCCGAGGTCGTACGCCTCCAGGCGGTAGCCGTTGCCGTCGGCGGCGACGTACATCCGGTCACCGGTGACCACGACGGTGTCGTCGGGCCGGGCGACGTTGGGACGGTCGCGGACCACCGACCCGTCACGTACGTCCACGACCCGGACCGACCGGTCCGCCCCCACCTGCACCAGGCGTCGTTCGTCCCCGCTCCAGAGCGCCGCCGGTCGACCGTCGGCCGACGCCGGCCCGTTGGACTCGTCGGCGGTGACCACCGGATACACCCGGGTGCGGGTGCCGCCGGAGGAGGTCCTCGGACTGTCCCGGGTCCAGACCTCACTGCCGTCGCGTAGGTCCAGCCCGACCAGACGGTCGGCGCTGCGGTCGACGAGCACCGCCCGGTCGGAACCCAGGAGCACCTCGTCCTCCCGTTGCAGTGACCGCTCCCACCTGTGTTCTCCGGTACGGGCGTCCAACACCAGGACGGTCCGGGGGTCGGTGGTGTCGGCGAAGACGGCGACCACCCCCGAGGTGGCCTCGATCCGGTTCCACCGGGCCGTCGCTGCCGTCTCCCGGTCCCACACCTGGTCGCCGGTGTCCGCGTCGACGGCGACCACCCGCAGCCGGCCGTCCGGCAGCGTGTACGCCAGGTACGACCGGTCGGCGAGGACGGCGGTGAGCATCGTCGTCGGTCGTTGCTCCCCGGTGGTGATCCGCCCCACCGGTTCGAAGGCACGGAACTCCAGGTCGGGATGGGGTTCCCGGGTCAGCAGGAGCACCACCGCCGCGCCGACCACACCGGCGAGGGCCACCAGGGCCGCGGCGGTGGTCCAGAGGGCCCGTCGCGGGGCACCGGGGCCCGGTGGGGGACCGGCCGGTGGTCCGACGGCGGGCTGGTACGGGGCGTACGTGGGCCCCCCGGGGCCGACGAGTGTCGGGGCGGGGGGCAGGTGACCGGTGGGGGCCGGAGAGGCCGGTGCGGTCGGTGCGGTCGGCGCGGGGGAGGACGGAGGGGACGGCGACCAGGCGGCCGTCGGTGGCGGAGGGGACGGCGACCAGTCCGGTGTCGGGGGCGGGGTGGGCGGCGACCAGGCGGGTGCCGGAACCGGGCCGGCGGCGGCCGGTACGCCCCGAGGCGTCGGCAGGTCGGTCAACGCGCCCTCGGCGACCGGTAGCTCCGGCTGGTCCAGGACGGTGGGGGCGATCCCCAACCCGGCGTGCAGCAGCCGCGCCACCAGCGGGACCCGGGACGCGCCGCCGACCAGGAAGAGCCCGCCCAGCCCGGCCGGGGTGAGCCCGGCGTCCCCGATCACCTGCCGGGTGACGGCGACCGCCCGGTCGGCCAGCGGGGCGGCGACCCGGTCCAGGTCGTCGCGGGTGAGCACTACCACCTCCTCCCGCCCCGGTACGGCCACCGGTGCGGTGATGGCCCGCGACAGCATCTCCTTGGCGCCACGGACCTGTTCCCAGAGCTGGATCCGGTCCCGCCGCTCGCCTGTGGACCGGGGTTCGGTGAGCCGACCCCAGAGCGCCGGATCGGCCCCGGCCACCCGTTCCCCGACGACGGCGACCAGGGCGGCGTCGAGGTCGAGGCCACCGAAGTCGGCTCCGCCGGTGGCGAGCACCGTGAACCCGGAGTCGCCCCACGGGTCCGCCCCGTCGTTGCGGACCACAGTGACGTCCAACGTGCCGCCGCCGAGGTCGAAGACGGCGATCGAGGAGCCCACCGGCACCGGTCGACGCAGGACCCGGGTGTAGTAGCGGGCCGCCGCGACCGGCTCCCGCAGCAGCCGGGTGCCGTCCGGGATCGGCCCGGAGAGGGTGTGCTCTGCCGCCGAGGGCCACCCGGCGCGCAGCAGCGCGTCGGCCAGCACCTGACGTCGGGCGTCGTCCCAGGTCGCGGGGCAGGTCACCACTGCCGGGGGAAGGAAACCGACAGCCTCGACGGCGGCGGTGGCCACTGCGGCGAGGACTGCGGCGAACAGTTCGGCCGGGGCGTACTCCCGGTCTCCGAGCCGTACGGCGGGCTCGTCGACGTGGCGCTTGGGGTTCGGCTCGTACCGGTCGGGATCGGCCTGGGCCAGCCGGCGGGCGTCCCGGCCGACGTGCAGCCGTCCGTCGGGGTCGGCGTACACCCCGGAGGGCATGATCGGTTCCCCCTCGACCAGCAGCGGCCGGGTCCGCCCGTCCGGGTGCCGCAGCACTGCCACGGTGTTTGACGTGCCGAGGTCGACGCCGAGGGCGTAGCCGTCCCGCCGTCCTGTCATCCGTCGCCACCTCCGCCGAACCGATCTCCGGCCCCGCATCGTACGCAGCCCGTGCCGCCGGGCCGGACGCGCTGGTCAGCGGTGGGAGCGGTGGTCGGAGGAGAGCCCCGGGCGGAGGACCTTGCGTACCGTGGAGATCACTGTGGGTGGCCGTTCGTCGGAGTCGCGTGACCTCCGCACGGCCGTCGACGGTGCGCCGTCGGGTCGACGATAGCTGGACATCAAGGCATTGACATGCATGGCGGACGTGGAAGGCTCGCGAACAGTGATCGGTCCTTCCACGACAGGGGGCGCGATGAGGCGCACACGGCTGGCGATCGCCAGTGTGTTCACATTGGTCGGGGCAGTGGTGTTGACAGCACCGGCGACCGCGAAGCCACCGTCCGGCCCGCAGGCCCAGGACGGTCTGGAGGTGTACGTCGGGACGGTCGACCCGGCCCAGCTGGCGACGCTGCGTGCCACCGGGGTCGACCTGGGCCACGGCGAGCAGGCCACCGACCCCTCCGGGCGGACCCGGGTCGAGGCGGTGCTGAGTCGGCGGCAGGCCGAGCGGCTCAAGGCCCAGGGCGTCACGCTCGACGTCAAGAAGGTCGGGGGCAAGGCCGCCTCGCAGGCCCTGCGGGACCAGGCGGCGCAGGGGTGGACGGCGTTCCGGCCGTACAGCGCCCCGGGGGGAATCCGGGACGAGTTGACGGCCACCGCCGCCCGGTTCCCGAAGCTCACCAAGGTGGAGACGATCGGCCGGTCGGTGCAGGGCAAGCCGATCCTCGCCGTGAAGGTCACCCGGGACGCCCTGACGACCCCTGACGGCCAGAAGCCCGCCGTCCTCTACGCGGGCACCCAGCACGCCCGGGAGTGGATCACCCCGGAGATGACCCGCCGGCTGATGCACCACGTCCTCGACAACTACGGCAAGGACCAGGAGATCACCCGGCTGGTCAACAGCACCGAGCTGTGGTTCCTCCCGGTGATCAACCCGGACGGGTACGACCACACCTTCACCCCCGGCAACCGCCTGTGGCGCAAGAACCTGCGGGACAACGACGGCGACGGTCAGATCACCTCGGTCGACGGCGTGGACCTCAACCGCAACTTCGACTTCAAGTGGGGTTACGACAACGAGGGCTCGTCCCCGAACCCGGCCAGCGAGACCTACCGGGGGGCCGCCCCCAACTCGGAGCCGGAGACCAAGGCTTTGGACCGACTCTTCAAACGGGTCAGGTTCGAATACCTGCTGAACTACCATTCGGCCGCGCAACTGCTCCTGTACGGCCTCGGCTGGCAGGTCAGCACCCCCACCCCGGACGACGTCATCTACGAGGCGCTGGCCGGTGACGACGCGAACCCTGCGGTTCCCGGATACGACCCGGACCTCTCCGCCGAGCTGTACACCACGAACGGGGACACCGACTCGTACGCCACTGTCAGGTACGGCACCCTCGGGTTCACCCCGGAGATGTCGACCTGCACGGCGGCGGCCGAGTCCGACCCGGACGACCAGTGGCACCCCGAGGACTGCGTCTCCGACTTCATCTTCCCCGACGACGAGAAGCTGATCGCCGCCGAGGTGGCGAAGAACCTCCCGTTCGCGCTGGCCGTGGCGAAGTCGGCGAAGAAGCCGGACGAGCCGGTCTCAGTGGTCGGGCGTACCACCCCGGACTTCGTCGTCGACTCCTTCGACACCTCGTACGGCCGTACCCAGGAGGTCGCGGCGATCACCCGGCGGTCCCTGAAGAACGTCAAGCTCCACTACGTCGTCAACGGCGGCCGACCCAAGTCCGTCGACGTCGCCCCGTGGCGCGGCGGCGAACGGTACGGCGACACCCACAACGACTACTACGCCGAGATGCGCGGCACCGTGACCGGCACCAAGCCGGGCGACCGGGTCGAGGTGTGGTTCTCCGGCCGCAAGGCGGGCACCGGAGTGGTGGGCAGCGAACGCTTCACCTACCGGGTGCACGACGACGTCGGCGGCGACGTCCTGGTCCTGGCGGTGGAGGACGTCACCGGGCTCAGCCCCGCCCAGACCGGGACCTCCGCCAGGTACGCCGACGAGATGGTCGCCGCCCTCACCGCCGCCGGGCACACCAGCGACGTGTACGACTTCGACGCCGCCGGCCGGAAGGCCCCCCACCACCTCGGGGTGCTCTCGCACTACGACACGGTGCTCTGGGAGACCGGAGACGACGTCATCCTCCGGTCACCCGGTCAGGTGGCCGGAACCGCGGCCCGGGCCGCCCTGGAGACCGAGCTGAACGTCAGGGACTACCTCAACGAGGGCGGCAAGCTCCTGCTCAGCGGCAAGTACGCCCTCTACGCCCAGTCCGCCAACGGGCTGTACGGGTACCAGCCGAACGGGCCGCAGGAGTGCACCGACGCCGACGACCCCACCTGCCTACCGCTGTTCAACGACTTCCAGCAGTACTACCTGGGCGCCCACACGTACGTCAGCGACGGCGGAACCTCACCGGAGGGCGACCCGTACCCGGTCGCCGGTCGGTCCGGGGCCTTCGAAGGGTTCTCCGGCTCACTCAACGCGCCCGGTTCGGCGCAGAACCAGGACCACACCGCCTCCTTCCTGACCACCAGCACCTTCCTCCCACCGGACCAGTTCCCGCAGTTCACCAGCTCCGCGCCGGTGGGGTGGAGCCGTCCGGGCGGGGCGCCGTTCGACCCGCGCACCGGGGACTGGTACCTCTACAGCGGTCAGGCCGACGAGGCGTACAAGCGGCTGACCCGGACCGTCGACCTCACCTCGGCGACCAGCGCCCAGCTGAAGTTCTGGACCTCGTACGAGATCGAGACGGACTGGGACTTCATGATCGTCGAGGCCCACGAGGTGGGCTCCGACACCTGGACCACCCTGCCGGACGCCGGGGGACGGACCACCACCGCGACCGGGGAGAGCTGCCAGTCCGGTTGGGTCGACCAACTCCACCCGTTCCTCGGCCACTACCAGGGGGCGGACTGCTCGCCGACCGGCACCACCGGTCAGTGGCACGCCGCCACCGGGTCGTCCAACGGGTGGCAGGAGTTCACAGTCGACCTGTCGGCGTACGCCGGCAAGCAGGTGGAGGTCTCCATCTCCTCGGTCTCCGACTGGGCCACCCAGGGGCTGGGGATCTTCCTCGACGACGCCCGGGTGATCGTCGACGGGCAGACGGTGACCGAGACCTCGTTCGAGTCCGACGACCTGGGCGGCTGGCAGGTGGCCGGACCCCCGGCGGGTTCCGCCCCGAACGGCAACGACTGGTCCCGCAGCCAGCAGGCCTTCGAGGAGGGTTCCGTGGTGGTCACCGAGGACACCGTCTTCCTCGGGTTCGGGCTGGAGGGGCTGCCCCCGGCCGCCCGGGACGACCTGGTGGCCCGCTCCCTGGCCCACCTGTCCGGGCAGGACTGACAGCTCGTAGACCGGGAACGGGGGCGTACGGATCTTCCGTACGCCCCCGTTCGTCGTTCGGGTCGCCAGTGGAGTCGGGGCGTGCGGATCTCCGCGTGCCCCGTCCGTCGGTGGGTCGGACGGCACATCGTTGAATCGATGTTCATCGAATGGCAGACTGTGTTCCACGCAGCCCGACAGTCGGCGCCGTCCCCCTCGCCGCCGGGCCGTCGCAGTGCCATCCCACCCCTCGGAGGTACGGATGCTCCGCACCATCGGGGCGGCCCTCGCCGCCACCCTCGCCCTGACCGGCATCGTCGCCGGCCCCGGCCCGACCGCCCTCGGATCGCCCGCCCCCGGATCGATCGTCCTTGGATCGGTCGCCGCACCCCCGACTCCGCCGGTCGCCTGTCCACCGGCGTTGCCGATCACCGGCATGGTCACGGCGACCACCGCCACCAGCGTGACGGTCCGGTACTCGATGCTGCTCACCCCGCCCTGCGGCTACGACCCGCCGATCCGGGTCACCCTCTACACTAGTCGGCAGGACGCCCAGCAGCGCAACGCCCCGGTGACCTCCGCCGTCTCCGGCCCGCAGCGCTACGGCGACGTCACAGTCGACGGCCTCACCCCGGCCACCGAGTACTGGTACCGGTTCAGTGACGCGCACGGCACCTGGGACCCGTACATCATCGGCGGCCCCGCCCGCACCACGCCCTGACACCGCCCCTCCCCCCTCCCGCCCCGAGCCGCCGGCGGTGACCAAGGGGTTTGCGTCAGACGAGCAGGCCTCCTCGACGCAAACCCCTTGGTCGACAATTCCGACATCCGCCTGTGCGGAGCCGGTACTGGCACGCGAATGGCACGCAGGATCAAAGTGGGCTGAAACGAGAGCGGCCCAGGTCGGCGAACACGTCGCTGACCTGGGCCGGAACTGCTGGAGCGGGCGACGAGAATCGAACTCGCACCGTCAGTTTGGAAGACTGAAGCTCTGCCATTGAGCTACGCCCGCGTACGCCCCGATGCCTCGGGGTGCGACGACAGCCTACCCGGTCCGGGCGGCGGGCGTGCAGGCAGATTCCGGTCGCGTCGGTGCGTACCCGGCCCGGGGCTCACCCGACGTGCCCGGACGGCGGCGGTGCGGCGGTTCGGCCTGGTCGGTTCGTGCCCGAACGGGGTGGGGGTGCGGGCGGCGTACCACGGGATTCGTCGGACCGGGCGGTCGGCGGTCGGCGGCCGGCGACGGGCGGTGGTGGGTCGGGGGCCGCCCCGGGGCCCCGGGCGGGCGCGGACGGCATAGACTGCACGTCGCCACGGGGTGTGGCGCAGCTTGGTAGCGCACTCGCTTTGGGAGCGAGGGGCCGTGGGTTCAAATCCCGCCACCCCGACTGTCGTCCGCGGGCCGTCTCCGGGCGGTCTCGCCGGGCGCTGCCGGAGCGTCGGGCCGGCTCGCCTACACTCGGTGGGCTGCATCATGTCGTCGCGCCCGGTAGTGAGCCGCGCGACGCCCAGACCCGAACCGAGATCCGTTCAAGGAGTACGCCTGTGAAGAGCACCGTCGAGACTCTGAGCCCGACGCGCGTGCGGCTCGCCATCGAGGTGCCGTTCGTCGAGCTCGAGCCGAGCCTCAAGAAGGCGTACCGGGAAATCGGCCAGCAGGTCCAGGTGCCCGGTTTCCGGCGGGGCAAGATCCCGGCCGCCGTGATCGACCAGCGGGTGGGCCGAGGCGCCGTGCTCAACGAGGCGGTCCAGGAGGCCATCCCGCAGAACATCCTCGCCGCGGTGCGGGAGCACGACCTGAAGACGCTGGGTCGCCCTGAGGTCGAGATCACCGAGTTCAACGACGGTGACTCGCTCAACTTCACCGCCGAGGTCGACGTCCGCCCCGAGCTGACGCTGCCGGACCCGTCCACCATCGAGGTCACCGTCGACGAGCTCCAGATCGACGACAGCGAGATCGACGAGCAGGTCAAGAGCCTGCGGGAGCGGTTCGCCACGCTGAAGACCGTCGAGCGGGCCGCCGCCGAGGGTGACTACGTCCAGATCGACCTGAACGCCACAGTGGACGGCGCTGACGTGCCGGGTGGCTCGGCGAGCAACATCTCCCACGAGGTGGGCAGCAAGCAGCTCCTGCCGGGCCTGGACGAGGCGCTCGTCGGCCTGTCCGCCGGTGACTCCACCACCTTCACCACGCAGCTCGTCGGCGGCGACTTCGCCGGCCGGGACGCCGACGTGGCGGTGACCGTCCGGACGGTCAAGGAGAAGGAGCTGCCCGAGCTGGACGACGACTTCGCCCAGATGGCCAGCGAGTTCGACACGATCGACGAGCTTCGCGCCGACCTGCGGGAGAAGGTCACCCGGGGTAAGCGGGTCGAGCAGATCTACGCCGCCCGGGACAAGGCCCTGGAGCAGATCGTCGAGGCCGCCGACGTGCCGGCCCCGGAGGGAATCGTGCGCGAGGAGGTCGAGAGCCGTAAGCAGGCCATGATCGACCAGCTCGAGCGGATCGGCGCCTCCATGACGGAGTACCTCGCCGCCGAGGAGAAGACCGAAGAGGAGATCGACGCCGAGCTGACCGAGTCGGCCACCCAGGGCGTCAAGATCCAGCTGGTGCTGGACACCCTGGCCGACGCCGAGGACGTCCAGGTCTCCGACGACGAGTTCGGCCACGAGATCGTGCACCGGGCCCAGCGTGCCGGGATGGCCCCGCAGCAGTACTACGACCAGCTGGCCCGGTCCGGCGCGGCCGGTGCGGTCTTCGGCGACGTCCGCCGGGGCAAGGCGCTGGCCGCCGTCATGGAGCGGGTGAAGATCAAGGACGCGGCGGGCAACGAGGTCTCCCTGGACGCCCTGCGTGCCGAGGGCGAGCAGGAGCACGACCACCAGCACTGACCGTCGGGCACGGCCGCCGTCCGTCGCTTGCGGCGTGCGGCGGCCGAAACCCGTTTTCCGGGTACGCACCCGGCGCGCGTGCGCTGAGAGCGAACAGTGCCCCGACCGGGACGCTGCCACCCGGTACAGCGGTTAGTGTCGGGTACGACGGTACGGAGAGCGAAGGGCTGCCATGACCGACATGCACATCCCGAAGAAGTCGCGCCAGGCGATCGAAGCCCGCGGCGGCGACTCGATTGGCAACCTCGACGACTCGGTCTACAACCGGTTGCTCAAGGAACGGATCATTTTCCTGGGCAGCGAGGTGAACGACCAGGTCGCCAACCGCATCTGCGCGCAGCTGCTGCTGCTCGCGGCGGAGGACCCGGACCGGGACATCTTCCTCTGGATCAACTCGCCGGGCGGTTCGGTCTACTCCGGCATGGCGATCTACGACACCATGCAGTACATCGACAACGACGTGTCGACCGTGGCGATGGGCATGGCCGCCTCGATGGGGCAGCTGCTGCTCTGCGCGGGCACCAAGGGCAAGCGGTACGCCCTCCCGCACGCGCGGATCATGATGCACCAGCCCTCCGGCGGGATGGGCGGTACCGCCTCCGACATCGCCATCCAGGCCGAGCAGATGCTCTACACGAAGCGGATGTTCCAGGAGCGGGTGGCCCACCACACCGGCCAGGACCAGGCCCAGATCGAGGCGGACTCGGACCGTGACCGCTGGTTCACCGCCCGGGAGGCCATGGAGTACGGCTTCATCGACAAGGTGATCACCGGAGCCGCACAGGTTCCGGAAGGCGCCGGGACCCTGAGCTGATCGAGGAGCTGACGATGACCGACCTGAGCCTGCCGCCCCAGTTCGCGGCCGTGCACAACCGCTACATCCTCCCGTCGTTCGTCGAGCGCACGTCGTATGGGGTCAAGGAGTCCAACCCGTACAACAAGCTCTTCGAGGACCGGATTATCTTCCTCGGTGTCCAGGTCGACGACGCGTCGGCCAACGACGTCATGGCGCAGCTGCTGACGCTCGAGGGCACCGACCCGGACCGCGACATCATCATGTACATCAACTCGCCCGGCGGTTCCTTCACCGCCATGACGGCGATCTACGACACCATGCAGTACGTCCGGCCGGACATCTCCACCGTCTGCCTGGGACAGGCGGCCTCGGCCGCCGCCGTGCTGCTGGCGGCGGGCACCCCGGGCAAGCGGATGGCCCTGCCGAACTCGCGGATCATCATCCACCAGCCGGCCACCGAGGGCGGCTACGGCCAGGGCTCGGACATCGAGATCCAGGCGCGGGAGATCCTGCGGATGCGGACCCAGCTCGAGGACATGCTGAGCCGGCACTGCAACCGCCCGATCGAGAAGGTCCGCAAGGACATCGACCGGGACAAGATCATGACGGCGGAGGAGTCCCGCGAGTACGGGCTGGTCGACACCATCCTGACCAGCCGCAAGAAGGGTCTGCTGGCGGCCAACGCGGCCAGCTGAGCATCATGGGATCAGAGGTCGGCTGGGGTCACGCGTGCCCGGCCGACCTCTGACACACCCGTTTTGGGGGTCGGAGAAACCCTCCCCACCGGGTAACGTCGGTCCCGTACCCCTTCGGAGGGTCGGACCGGCAGGGTCAGCCAGGGACGACGGACCGTAGGGTCCGCAGGTCAGGGCCGGGGCTCCGGCCGATGAGTGCAGGGAGAACGTAGGTGGCACGGATCGGTGACGGTGGCGACCTACTGAAGTGCTCCTTCTGTGGCAAGTCGCAGAAGCAGGTCAAGAAGCTCATTGCGGGCCCCGGGGTCTACATCTGTGACGAGTGCATCGATCTCTGCAACGAGATCATCGAGGAGGAGCTGGCCGAGTCCGGCGAGGTGAAGTGGGAAGAGCTTCCCAAGCCGATGGAGATCTGCCAGTTCCTCGACAACTACGTCGTCGGTCAGGACCAGGCCAAGAAGGCGCTCGCCGTAGCGGTCTACAACCACTACAAGCGGATCCAGGCCGAGTCGGCCAGCGCTCCGGGGTCTCCGGGCCACGAGGGCGTCGAGGTGGCCAAGTCCAACATCCTCCTGCTCGGCCCCACGGGCTGCGGTAAGACCCACCTGGCCCAGACCCTCGCCCGGATGCTCAACGTCCCGTTCGCCATCGCCGACGCCACCGCGCTGACCGAGGCCGGGTACGTCGGCGAGGACGTGGAGAACATCCTCCTCAAGCTGATCCAGGCCGCCGACTACGACATCAAGCGGGCCGAGACCGGCATCATCTACATCGACGAGGTCGACAAGATCGCCCGCAAGTCGGAGAACCCCTCGATCACCCGGGACGTCTCCGGTGAGGGAGTGCAGCAGGCGCTGCTGAAGATGCTGGAGGGGACTGTCGCCAACGTCCCGCCGCAGGGCGGACGCAAGCACCCCCACCAGGAGTTCATCCAGATCGACACCACCAACGTGCTGTTCATCTGCGGTGGGGCCTTCGCCGGGCTCGACCAGATCATCGAGGCCCGGACCGGGCACGGCGGCACCGGGTTCGGTGCGCGGCTGCGGGCGGTCTCCGAGCGGTCCACCGACGACATCTTCAGCCAGGTCATGCCGGAGGACATGCTCAAGTTCGGGCTGATCCCGGAGTTCATCGGCCGACTCCCGGTGATCACCAACGTGCGCAGCCTGGACCGTGGTGCCCTGGTGGCGATCCTCACCGAGCCGCGCAACGCCCTGGTCAAGCAGTACCAACGCCTGCTGGAGCTCGACGGCGTGGAGCTGGAGTTCGAGGCTCCGGCGTTGGAGGCCATCGCCGACCAGGCGATGCTGCGCGGCACCGGTGCCCGGGGACTCCGGGCGATCATGGAAGAGGTCCTCCTCTCCGTGATGTACGAGGTGCCGAGCAACCCCGACGCGGCCCGGGTTCTGATCACCCGGGAGGCGGTCCTGGAGAACGTCAACCCGACGATCGTCCCGAGGGAGTTCACCGGGCGGCGTGCCCGCCGGGAGCGCGAGGAGAAGTCGGCCTGAGGCGGTTTCCGGATCGGGGCGGTGGCCGTAGGGTGAGCCACATGCGCGTCGCCGTCTGCCAGCTCAACGCCGGCACCGACCGGGCGGCGAACCTCGCCGCCGCAGAGCGGCTGCTGACCCGGGTCGCCGAGGCCGGTGCCGATCTGGCGGTCCTGCCGGAGTACGTGGACTACCTGGGACCCGGGGCCGGTCTTCCCACCCCTGAGCCCGTCGACGGCGAGTTCGGCAGCTTCTTCGCCGATCTGGCCGCCCGGCTGGGCATCTGGGTGATCGCGGGATCGTTCCACGAGCTCGGTCCGGACCCCGAGCGGACGTACAACACCTCGCTGGTCTTCGACCGTTCCGGTGCTCTCGCCGCCAGCTACCGCAAGATCCATCTGTACGACGTCGAGATCCCCGGCCGGGTCTCGTACCGGGAGTCGGCCACTGTGGCGCCGGGGGAGCAGCCCGTCGTGGTGACGGTCGAGGGGGTCCGGGTCGGCCTCTCGATCTGTTACGACCTGCGCTTCCCGGAGCTGTACCGACGACTGGCGACCGAGGGTGAGGCCCACCTCCTGGTGGTGCCGGCCGCGTTCATGCTGCACACGGGGCGGGACCACTGGGAGGTCCTGTTGCGTGCCAGGGCGATCGAGAACCAGTGCTTCGTGGCTGCCGCCGGTCAGACCGGCGACCACGAACCGGGACGGACGTGTTTCGGGCGGAGCATGGTCGTCGACCCGTGGGGAACCGTCCTCGGGCAGGTGCCCGACGGATACGGGTCGGTAGTGGTCGATCTGGACCTCGACCGGCTGGAGTCCATCCGCGCCGAGCTGCCCAGCCTGGCGAACCGCCGGCTCTGACCGGTCCGGCCGAGAGCCGTCCTGGTAACCGGGGTCTCGTGGGACCCGGCCCCGCCGTCGGCGTCACCCCTGGAAGAGGACTCCGATCACTGCCAGGCAGGCGATGGCACCGGCGGTGACCAGCAGGGCGGTGGTCATCCGGGAAGGGCCCCGACGGGCCAGCCGACCGATCGAGGCGATCACGGCGAGCAGGACGAACGCGCCGATGACCACCTGCCAGAAGGGCAGGAGCAGGTTCATGACCGCCTCCCCGGCGAGCACCGTCGTCCGACCCACGTCATCCATGACGAACACTCTGGCACGCCGGCCCGCTGTGCAGGGCGATCAGGCATCCTCGTGCTTCCTCCGGGGGCGTGATCCCGTCGGGTTGACGCAGTGATGAACGCTGATTTGCCTTCTGCGGGCCGTACGCGTAACTTTCTCTCTGCAAGCGGGAGGCCGGACAAACCGGCCGAAAGCAAGCGCCAGGCTCGGGGCGGAGACGCCGACCGAGGCTGGCACCGGGCGGTGCGAAACACTCCGGAAGTTCGGGGTTGCGATCGCGAGGCCGACCGGGTAGGGTTTCGAAGCCGGCAGGGGCCAGGCGGAGCACCGCGAAGCGGTGGTCAGCCAGCCAGCCGACTTACCACGGTAGAGACGAACGCTGAGTACGGCGAGCGTCAAACGTGGATCCGAACCAGCGAAGCTGATTCTTCTTAGTGAAGTTGACGCGCCATGCCGGTTCACATAGCTTTGAACGGTTGCCCCGGGTTCGGGTTCCACGGTGTGGGGTTCGGGTTTGGTGTGTGGTTGTTCTTTGAGAACTCAACAGGGTGCTTGATAAGCCAGTGCCAATT
>NZ_JBEPEQ010000084.1:0-26811 GCF_040300925.1 Micromonospora sp. NPDC000207 | reverse complement strand
GGGTGGCGGCCCCCGGCCGGGGGCCGGGGCCGGCGCCCGCTGCCGCCGGGGGCGCCCGTCCGCGCGGGGGGCCGGGGGTCCGCGTGGGGGGCGTGGGGGCCGGCAGTGCCCCGGGGTTCGGGGCGGGCCGGTCGGCGACGTCCGCGTCACCGGTGGGCGGGAGCGGCACGAGCGGGGTGCCGGCCGCCGACGGCGACTGTGGATCGGGGCTGGTCGGGGAGGTCTCGGGGCGGGCCGTGGTGGGCGCGGGTTGACTGGCCACCGGCATCGGGATCACCACCGGCCCGGCCGACGGGGGCGGGAGGAAGGGCGGGGCGCTCTCCGGGAGGGCGGTGCTGCCGACCGTCGCCGATCCGGTGCTGATCGCGGCGAGCAGCGGCATCGAGGCGGTTCCGGCGAGCAGGGCGACGGTGAGCAGGTACCCCCGGCTGGGGCCGGGGGTGCCGGGTGCCCGGTGCGCCCCCACCACCCGTCGGTAGCCGTCCGGACGTCGACCGCCGCCCGGCGAGGCTCCGGATCTCCCACCCCGTACGGACACCGGATTCTCCTCTTCTCTCCGGTCCCGTCACCAAACCGGAAGATTGCTCGTATTGCCGCCATTCGGCATCAATCAGCCTCCACGAGTGACGCTGAGTTGACCAGCCCCCTACCGCGTGTCGACACGCGGATCTTCCATCGACCACCTGACAAGCCTGGCAAATGTCGTAAAGGTGCCGGTAGATGAGTCTGTAGACGGACGTACTGTGGGCCGGCTCACGCTTTCTGCGAATATGGACACGACGGCGACGCAGCCGCGACCTCCGCGCACCGCGCGGCGGGCACGACTCGACGCCGGCGCCCCCGAGCCGGGTTCGGCAATCCGAGCCCGACTCACGTCGCGCGGCAACCCCACCCGGGCCAGGCGCGGCGGCCAGGACCGCCCCCGGCAGCAGCTGGACCGGCGACACGAGTTGCGCGGCCGGGTGACCCCCCGCAGCCGACGCAGACGAGACAGGGGAGAGACGCATGGCAAAGGGCGACCCCGGGGTCACCACCCGCAGCACCCGCGCCGCACCACGGTCCCGCAGGGGCGGCGGTACGAAGAAGTCCACCCCCGCCCAGACCGACCTGGTGCAGCTGCTCACCCCCGAGGGCGAGCGGATCGACGCCGTCACCGGCCCGGACGGCACCGAATACCGCGTCGACTTCACCGACGACGAGTACCGCGGCCTCTACCGCGACCTCGTCCTCGTCCGCAAGCTGGACGCCGAGGCGACCGCCCTGCAACGCCAGGGTGAGCTGGGCCTGTGGGCGAGCCTGCTGGGTCAGGAGGCGGCCCAGGTCGGCTCCGGACGGGCCCTGCGTACGCAGGACATGGCCTTCCCGACCTACCGCGAGCACGGGGTGCTCTACTGCCGGGGAATCGACCCGATCATGCCGCTGGGCCTGTTCCGCGGCGTCGACCAGGGCGGCTGGGACCCCAACGAGTTCAAGTTCAACATGTACACGATCGTCATCGGGGCGCAGACCCTGCACGCGACCGGGTACGCCATGGGCGTCACCATGGACGGCAAGACCGGCTCCGACGACGGCGAGGCGGTCATCGCCTACTTCGGCGACGGTGCCACCAGCCAGGGCGACGTCAACGAGGCGTTCGTCTGGTCCAGCGTCTTCAACGCCCCGCTGGTCTTCTTCTGCCAGAACAACCAGTACGCCATCTCCGAGCCCCTGGAGCGGCAGACCCGGGTCCCGCTCTACCAGCGGGCGGCCGGATTCGGCTTCCCCGGTGTACGGGTGGACGGCAACGACGTCCTCGCCACGTACGCGGTCACCCGACACGCGCTGGACAACGCCCGGCTCGGCCAGGGTCCCAGCCTCATCGAGGCGTACACGTACCGGATGGGGGCGCACACCACCTCCGACGACCCGACGCGGTACCGGATCGCCAGCGAGGTCGAGGCCTGGCAGGCCAAGGACCCGATCGCCCGGATGAGGGCGTTCCTGGACCGGCAGCAGCTCGCCGACGAGTCGTTCTTCGCCGAGGTCGACGAGCAGGCCCGGACCGAGGCCGTGCACCTGCGCGAACGGGTGCTCGCCATGCCGGACCCGGAGCCGGTGACCATGTTCGACCACGTCTACCCCAACGGCTCGCCCGAACTCGACGCGCAGCGGGCGCAGTTCACGAAGTACCTGGAGTCGTTCGAGGGGAGTGCACACTGATGGCCACTGAGACGCTCACCCTCGGCAAGGCACTCAACACCGGTCTGCGTCGCGCCCTGGAACACGACCCGAAGGTCGTCATCATGGGCGAGGACGTCGGCAAGCTCGGCGGGGTCTTCCGGATCACCGACGGGTTGCAGAAGGACTTCGGCGACCAGCGGGTGATCGACACCCCGCTGGCCGAGTCCGGCATCATCGGCACCGCCGTCGGCCTGGCCGTCCGGGGGTACCGGCCGGTCTGCGAGATCCAGTTCGACGGTTTCGTCTACCCGGCGTACGACCAGATCGTGTCCCAGGTGGCGAAGATGCACTACCGCTCGCGGGGCAAGCTGAACATCCCGATGGTCATCCGGATCCCGTACGGCGGTGGGATCGGGGCGGTGGAGCACCACTCCGAGTCCCCGGAGGCGTACTTCGCGCACACCGCCGGACTGAAGGTGGTGACCTGCGCCAACCCGCAGGACGCGTACGTGATGATCCAGCAGGCGATCGCCTCGGACGACCCGATCGTCTTCCTCGAACCGAAGCGACGGTACTGGGAGAAGGGGCAGGTCGACCTGGACGCCCCGCTGTCGCAGGCGGACCCGCTGCACGCCGCCCGGGTGGTCCGGCCCGGCACCGACGCGACAGTGCTGGCGTACGGGCCGATGGTCCGGACCTGTCTGGACGCGGCGACCGCCGCCGCCGAGGACGGCAGGGAGTTGGAGGTCGTCGACCTGCGCACCCTCTCCCCCCTGGACCTGACCGCCGTGTACGAGTCGGTCCGGCGGACCGGCCGGGCAGTGGTGGTGCACGAGGCCCCGGGCAACCTGGGCCTGGGGGCGGAGGTCGCGGCCCGGATCACCGAGGAGTGCTTCTACTCGTTGGAGTCCCCGGTGCTGCGGGTGACCGGTTTCGATACCCCCTACCCGGCGGCCCGGGTGGAGGAGGAGTACCTTCCCGACCTCGACCGGGTGCTCGACGCGGTCGACCGCACCTTCGGCTGGTGAGCGACGTGTCCCGGATCAAGGAGTTCAACCTGCCCGACCTGGGTGAAGGACTGACCGAGGGAGAGATCCTCGCCTGGTTGGTCAAGGTCGGCGACGTCATCGAGCTGAACCAGCCGATCGTCGAGGTGGAGACGGCCAAGGCGGCCGTGGAGATTCCGGCGAAGTGGGCCGGCCGGGTGCAGTCGATCTTCCCCGCGGAGGGCACGACCGTCGAGGTCGGCGCCCCGATCATCGCCATCGACACCGACCCGGACGCCGGGCCGGTCGAGGAGCCCACAGCGACCCCGTCGGCGGCGGCGGTCGAGGTGGCCCCGAGTGAGGGTGCTGTGGAACCGGGCCTGATCGGTGGCCCCGCCCCGGGTGGACGGACTGCGGTCCTGGTGGGCTACGGCCCCCGGACCACCGCTGCCACCCGCCGCCCCCGCAAGGCCGCCGCCCCGACCCCGGCGACGACAGCAGCTCCGGCCGTTCCGGCCGCCGCCCCGGCTCCGGCGGTTCCGGCGGTGCCCGCCGCCCGGGTCACGCCCGTCTCTCCGGCCGCGCCGACGCCCTCCACGTCGGTGCACGGCAACGGCCGTCACGTCGGTGGGGTGGTGCTGGCCAAGCCGCCGGTACGCAAGCTCGCCCGGGATCTCGGCGTCGACCTGGCCGGGCTGACCGGCTCCGGTCCACTGGGCTCGATCACCCGTGTCGACGTACGGCAGGCGGCGACGGCGACCACCACGGCCGCCGAGCCGTCGGCGGAGGCTCCGGGGGCGAGCCTCGGTGCGGACCGTGAGCAGCGCATCCCGGTCAAGGGGGTACGCAGACTCACCGCCGAGAACATGGTCCGGTCGGCGTTCACCGCCCCCCACGTGACGGAGTTCCTCACCGTCGACGTGACCCGGTCGATGAAGGCGCTGGACCGGCTTCGCGGTCGGCGGGAGTGGCGTGAGGTCCGGGTGTCGCCGTTGCTGCTGGTCGCGAAGGCGGTGCTGCTCGCCGTCCGGCGGCACCCGCTCGTCAACTCGACCTGGGCCGGCGACGAGATCGTGGTCAAGGACTACGTCAACCTGGGGATCGCGGCGGCCACCGACCGGGGCCTGATCGTGCCGAACATCAAGGACGCCGGGCGGTTCAGTCTGCGGGAGCTGGCCGACGAGTTGACCGGATTGGTGCAGACGGCGAAGGCCGGACGGACCTCCCCGGCCGAGATGAGCGGTGGCACCCTGACCATCACCAACGTCGGGGTGTTCGGGGTGGACACCGGTACGCCGATCCTGCCGCCCGGGGAGTCGGCGATCCTCGCCTTCGGTTCGGTACGCCCGATGCCGTGGGTGCACCGGGGGAAGGTGAAGCCGCGCCAGGTGACCACCCTCGCCCTCTCCTTCGACCACCGGATCATCGACGGTGAGCTGGGGTCGAAGTTCCTGCGGGACGTGGGCGAGTTCCTCACCGACCCGGAGGCGGCCCTGCTGGCCTGGACCTGACCGTTTCGTCCCACCGCCACGGCCGGTGTGCCCGGGTTGTCCCCGGAGCGCACCGGCCGTGTCCGTGTCAGCACCGGGAGCACTGTGGCCGCCACCACAATCTTCGGCCTTAACGGTGGCTAACCTACGATCCTTAGGCAGGTGTCTCAGCTCACCTAATAATCAATGGCGATCAACCAGTTCTCCGCGCTTGAATAGAGCCAACGACGGGACGACAACCGAATAGCCAGGAGGAGAGAGACCCATGAGCATGATCAAGCGAATCCGTGACCGCCGCGACGCCAACCGCCGCGCCCGTGCCATCGAGCACGCGCTGCGCAGCGTGAACTCGCCCTCGGTGCGCAACGAGATCCTCGCGATCGCCCAGCGTCACGGCGGCTGACGCCGACGCCCCTCTCGCGCCACCTCCGGCAGAGCGACAGACCCGCCTGAACCATCAGGCGGGTCTTCGACGTTCGTGCCTCTGGCACCGGCATTCCACACCGCTGCGCCGCCCGGTACGGTGGTTCTCGGTCGCCACGACGGGCGACGAGCCGGATCGAGTCGATAGAAGCCCCTCGAAACGGCCCGGCAACGGGGAGTGATGGCCCGATGCTCCCAGGCTGCCACGGGCGGCCACCGGTTAGGGTGCGGGAAGTCCGTACGGCCGGGACAGCTGGCGACGCCGGCAGCCAAGCAGACGAGACTCGACTGATGCCGGCGGCCGACATGAATGAGGAGGCGCACCGATGACGTCCGAGGGCTCGCACCACCCCGGCCGGGAGCCGGACGAGGTGTCGCCGGGCGCCGGCGGACCGGCGCCGTACGGCGACCGGCCAGCGCAACAGCACGACAACAGCTACGGAAACGCCCCCGACCTCGGCTGGGCACCCCCGCCGCCAGCCGCGCGCCCGAACCAGCCCACGGCATCCGGCTGGGCGCCTCACAACGAGCAGCCCCCGACCGCCAACTGGGCGGCACAGGGCGAGCCGGCCCCCTGGGGCGGCCCCGGTCAGCCGCAGCCCGCCTGGGCCGCGAGTCAGGCCGAGCCGGGCGGCCCCGGTCGCGCCGCCGCTGCGGCCCCGCCGCAGGGCGAGCCGGGCCAGCCCGCCTGGGCGCCCGCCGGACAGTCGGCCCCGGACTGGGCACAGCAGCACCCGCAGCCTGGTGCCCGGGGTGCCGCATCCGTGCCGCAGCAACCCGCACCCGCCCACGACAACTGGTCCCCATCGGACAGCCCGGCCCCCGGCGGCTGGAATCCCCCGGCCAACTCCCCATCGGACGACTCCGCCCACTCCGGCGGGTGGACCCCGAACAGCCCCGGCAACGACGCCGTCCCCGCCGCAGGCGGATGGGCACCCGGTGCGGGTACGCCCGCCGCCGACCCGGCCGGACCCGGCGGCTGGGGTCCCGGCACCGGCGGTGACCAGGCCCGACCCGGCGGCTGGAGCCCTCCGGCGCAGGAGGGCTCGGCGCCCCCGGCCTGGGGGCCGCCGCCGAACCAGGCCCCGGGCGGCTGGGAGTCGCAGCCCCGCGACGAGCAGGCCGACCCGAACGCCTGGGCCGGAGCCCCCGCCCCTGCACAGAACGACCGGCCGCAGGCCGACCAGTGGCCGTCGCCCGAGGCCGGACAGCCCGGCGGCTGGCCCGCACCGTCCAACGCGGACGATCGTCCGGAGCCCGCCGCGTGGACGCCCGGCGCACCCCCGCCCAGCCGGGGCAGCGCCTCGGTGCCCGGCCACGCCCCGGGTGCCGGGAATGCCCAGGCGCCCGGTGCCGCCTCGGTCCCGGGTGCCGCGCCCGGACCGACGGCCGGTAACGCCTCCGGTCCGGCCGGTGAGGCCCCCGCGTGGAACGGTGGCGGTGCCGAGAACCAGCCCCAGTGGGCGGGTGCCGACCGCCCGGCGATCCCGGAGGCCGAGCCGTGGGACCCCAACGAGGCATGGGGTCGCAGCGAGGCCGCACCCGATCGGGCTCCGGAAACCCCGGACTGGGCAGCTGACCGCTCCGAGGAGCCCCCCGCCTACCAGCCCGCTCCCGGTCCCGGGATCTCGGCGGGGAACGCGATTCCCCTCCCCCCGGGTCAGGAACAGCGGGTCCCCGGCGCGAGCCTGGCCGCCGCACCACCGGCCGACTACGCCCCGCCCACCCCGTTCGGCGGACCGCAGCCCTTCGACCAGGGCAACGCCGGACCCCAGTCGTTCGGCTCCGGCGGCGGCTGGTCCCCCGCCGACTCCGGACACGACCAGCCGCAGTCGCCCGCCGGGCCGATGGTCCCGGCTCCGCGTACCGCACCGGAGGGGGGTGCCGGACGCGTCGTCGTACCCTCGGCGGAGGGGGCGGAGCTCGCTCAGGGTGCCGTCTCGGCCAGCGCCTCGGTGCCGACGGCCAGCCGGGTCGCCCCGACCGACCAGGCCCTGCCGCCCGGCGGTTCACCAGCGCCCCAACCCCGGGTCTACGGTCGCCCAGCCCGACCCGAGGCCGACGAGCCGAACGCCCCGGACGCCGGCTACCCCGCCGAACAGCCGCAGTTCGACCAGAACACTGGCGGGTTCGACCAGGGCCCCGGCTCGTTCGACCAGCGTCCCGGCTCGTTCGACCAGCGTCCTGGCTCCTTCGAGCAGGCACCGGGCCGGTTCGACCAGAACCCCGGCGGGTTCGACCAGGGCCCCGGCGGGTTCGACCAGCGTCCCGGCTCCTTCGAGCAGGCACCGGGCCGGTTCGACCAGAACCCCGGCGGGTTCGACCAGGGTTACCCGCCCGCCTCGGACCGCCCCGACCAGGGCGACGACCGGTTCGGCCCAGGTCCGGAGCAGAACGACAGGGGCCCGGAGCCGTACGGCCGCGCCCCCAACCAGTTCGACCAGGGACCCGACTCGTTCGACAAGGGTCCCGGCGGCGGGTTCGACCAGCGGCCTGGCTCGTTCGACAAGGGGCCCGGCTCGTTCGACAAGGGACCGGACCGGTTCGACCACGGGACGGAACGGTTCGAGCACGGTGCCGGTGGGTTCGGTCAGGGGGCCGGTGGCTTCGGCCCGGGAGGCGACCGGTTCGGGGCAGGCCCCGGATCGGAGCCCCGCTTCGACGGCCAGGACCGCAACCCCGGCCACCCGCAGGGCTTCGGCGAGCAGAGCGGCCCCACGTCCGCCCCGCCGGCCTTCCCGCCGGCCGCGCCGCCGGCGTTCGGCGAGCCGAGCAACACCACCCGCCCCATGAACGGGGTACGCCCGCACGACGCCCCTGCGCCGCACAACGACTCCTTCGGTGGCTCGCAGTCCCCGGTGGTCGGGGGCACTGCGGTGCAGAACCCCGGACCGGGTTTCGCACCGGGCAACGATTCGGGGCCGGGCGGGTTCCCGCCGCCGTACCCGCCCGGGGGGCAGCAGTCCGGCCCGGGTTGGCCGGGTGCCGCGTCCGGCAACGAAGGGGACCAGGGGCGCTTCGACTCGTTCAAGCCCGAGGCCGACGAGTCGAAGACCGAGGCACCGCCGCCGAAGGTCCGCAACGGTCGCGTACTGGCAGCGGTCCTGGTCGCGGCGGTCCTGATCCTCGCCGTACCGCTGGGTCTGTTGCTGTTGCTGGGCAAGATCGGCGGCGGGGACGACCCGGCCGCCTTCGACCCGGCGGTCAACTCCTGCGTCAAGCAGTCAGGTGAGGGCGCGCTGGAGGCCGACTGCGGCGACGAGGGTGCCTTCACCGTCGTCTCCAAGGTCGACAACCAGAGCAAGTGCGAGGACCCCGGTCAGCCGCACGTCGTGCTCCGCAGCAACGTACCCAACAAGGTGCTCTGTCTGAAGCCGGCCGCGTAACGCGACGTCCAACGGCGGGGGCTGCGGTGCAACACCGCAGCCCCCGCCGACGTCTCTCCCCGTCCCCCCAGATCTTGGACAGTTGCTGTCAGCTCCTGACAGCAACTGTCCAAGAACCACTTCTGGGTGTACGCCTCGACGTGCAGCTCCGCGCCGTGCTGGCGCGCCGCACGGCGCGGACCGTTGAACCGGTGACCGCAGCTTCCCGTAGTGTGATCACACGAGTCGATCGACCGCAGAGGGGGCAGAGTGCCTCAGGAACACGAGCCACCGACGGGCAGCAGCTCGCAGGACCTCGATTTTCTCGCCAGTTGCCTCCCCGACCGAACCCGGCAGGCGTTGGCGTTGCTCCCGCGATCCGATCAGCTCGCCCTCGCCAACGATCCGGCGGTGCTGGCGACCCTCGATGCGATGGGCGAGAACTTCGGTGCCACCGACTACGCGAGGAAGAGGCTCGCGGCGTCCACACGGAGACCCGACCCCCGACTGCCTCACGTACTGGGCCACAACAGCGTCATGAGCATCGCGGTCGAGCAGTTCGGATCCTGGACTGACGAGTTGCACAGGTACGTCGAAGACAGGATCGCGGAGTTACACCAACAGAACAGTCGGACAGCCAGCCCGGGATCGCCGTCCTCGACGGCACGAACCGAACCGTTCGCGGCCATGAGGATCCAGGGCAGCAACCCGTCCCCACGACAGTCCCAGCCTGCCCCGCCCCCGGGGTTCGACGGGGTCAACCCTCGGCAGCAGTCCCATCAGGGTCAGCGACCCTGAGCGGACTGCCGTACACCTCGGAATGATCAGGGGCGCGAACGGTGGCACCGACCTTCGGGGTCGGCGTGGCAGAAGTCACCCTCGGAGTTCGCCCTACCGGTTGAACCGTGCCGTACGCCAATTCGTCAAGTGGCCATGCCGATGAGGAGCGAACAGGATTGGGCGAACATTGGCGCGGCCGCCAAACTGCACGCCGAACAGCGCTGCGGCTGTACACCGTCGACGAGAGTCCAGGTGAACGGTGCAGAGGTCGACCTGAGTGCCGCCCTCTCCCAGTTCCGCAACGACGGGTTTCCGAATCACATGCCCCGGGATGTCCGTGAACTCATCGAGTCGTTGCAGAGTGCCGGGGTGTTCGGGGCGCCGCAGCGGGACGGGCGGAACTGGGAAGGCATTCGTGCAGCGGTCGAGTTTCACGCCGAGCATCGCCGAGGGTGTAAGCCCTCGAAGAAGGTTCAGGTGGACGGTGGCGACGTCAATCTCAGCCAGGCACTGTCCGATTTTCGCCGGCATGGCTATCCAGTTGGTATACCTGCGGATCTTCGTGACCTCATCGAGTCGTATCAGAGGGAGGGGGTCTTCGGCCGGCAGGGCAGAGGCACCCAGGATTGGGGAAGCGTCCGGGATGCCCTGAACCTCCATGCCGAACGCCGTCGGGGTCTCGCGCCGTCGCGCAAAGTTTCGGTCAACGGTGGGGAAATCAATCTCAGCCAGGTGTTGGCCGAACACCGACGAGGCAGCCTCCCGAAGAGTTGCCCATCTGAGATCAGGAAACTCATCGAAACCTACGTCGAAGAAGGTGTCCTCGGGTATGGCAGGTCAGCCGCCAGGAAGCCGCCGCCCTCGCCGAACAACTCGTCATCCGACTGGCAGATCACCACGGAGGAAGTCGAACGATTCCTGGCTGAATCCAGTCCGATTCCCTTCGCGACCGGAATTCCTGTCGCACCCGGCGACGCGTCCACGAACATGGTGTCGCCACCCGCCTTCCACGAGGGTGGGGGGCCTGGGCAGTCTCGACAGGCGGCCCCCGGCCCAGTCGGCGTACCGAACCCGTTCATGACCGCGCAGGCTGCGGCCTCCGGCCTGCCATGGGCACCCCTTCACGCGACGGCACCGGCGACCAGCGACCAGCCACTCCGTCCGAGCCCGTACGGCAACGTCGGCGGCTGGGGCGACACCATCCACGGGTACCACGTGGGGTCGCAACCTGGAGGGCCTTCGGGTCGGCGGTGACCCCTCGTCATGCGATGGCGTCAGTCCGACTGCGGGCGGGTGACTCGGGTCTGGTCGGCGGGACGAATCTGCACGTCGCCGTCCGGGCCGTGGATCTCCAGCACTGGTACGCCCTCGTCGAGATCCATCTCGCGCCGCTCCCGACTCGACGGCATCCGGGCGACGGTTGACCCACCCGGTGCAAGTTCGATGTCGGTACGTCGCGGCGCCTCCCGAACCCACGTGCCACGCCCTTTGGTGGTGGTCATGACGCCTTCGGAGCGGAGGAGGGCGATGGCTGCACGGACGGCATCCCGACCGATCCCGTACTCCTGGCTGAGATGGGACTCACTCGGCAGGAGCGAGCCCGGCTGAAGGTCTCCCGACTCGACTCGCCTGCGAAGCAGTTCGGCGAGCTGCACGTAGACCGGCGTGTGTGAGCGAGGATCGATGGACACGATATCAAGCCTCATGCCCCCATCCCCACAAGCAGAGTTGGCTATATAGCTATGTGGCCCTTGCGGCCCTATGCCTACAAGTCTAGGGTGGGTGCAGCGAGTGGTGACAGGAACACGGAAAGCGGTCCCGGCTACTGAGGGTTCGTGCCGACCCGGCGTGCCGATACCGCCTACTGAGGGTTCGTGCTGCCCTGCGTGCCGATGCCGTCGACCGGTGTGCCGTTGCCGTCGCTGAGGTTGGTCCTGTTGGCGTACTGCTGCCCTGGGCTGCGGTGACAGGGCCGGGGTGGTCCGTCCATGCGCGGCGGGTGGGCGGACCACCCCTTCCACAAACCGGTACGGAGTGTGACGGAGAGGCGGAACACAATGGGACGCAGGCGCAGCGGATGGTGGTCGAACCCGCCCGCAGCCCCCGGGGTGTACCGGTCGGGATATCTGCCGGTGCGGCCGTGGCAGGTCCGGTGGCGACGGTTCCGCACCGTGGGGTGGTTCCGGCGTGGGCTGGACCCCGGCGACGTACACGAGTTCCTTCGTCAGGTCGCCGACGACCTGACGGTTCGCTACGACCGGCTGGACCAGGGGCGGGAGGAGACCGGACGGTTCCGGGACGCGCTGCGGACCTGGCAGTCCGAGTACGCCCGCCGTGAATTCGACCAGCGGGTGTCCTGATGTCCGACCGGTTCGTGATCCACCTGCCGGTGGTCGCCGCCGACCTGCCCGGTGCGGTACGGCTGGCCCGGGTGGTGGCCCGGTGGGCGGCCGTGCTCGCCCAGACCGACCCGGCCGAGATCACCGTGTCGTACGAGGACGCGCAGGGCGTACGCCATCGGGTGTTCTGTGACGCCCGGCTGGCGAGCGGCAGACGGTGCGGGCTCCGGGCCGACCACGACGGACCCTGCATCCGGCAGGTGCCGGCGTGACGGAAGCAAGGACACGTGCTGCGTTCGGGTCAGCGTTGCGGGTGATCCGGCGAACCTGTCGCCGGGGGCGTCGGGCGGGGTGAGCAGGGGCGTGGCAGGGTTGGTCGCATGGTTACCTCGCCCCGCGTCCGTGCGCCCGAGCTCAGGGGCCGTCGGTGGTTGAACACCGGCGGACGGGATCTCACCCTTGCCGACCTGCGTGGGCGCATCTCGATTCTGGACTTCTGGACCTTCTGCTGCATCAACTGCCTGCACGTGCTCGACGAGCTGCGGCCGTTGGAGGAGAAGTACGCCGACGTCCTCGTGGTGATCGGCGTGCACTCGCCGAAGTTCGAGCACGAGAAGGACCCGGAGGCCCTCGCGGCGGCGGTCGAGCGGTACGGGGTGCACCACCCGGTCCTCGACGACCCCGAGCTGGACATGTGGCAGCAGTACGCGGCCCGCGCCTGGCCGACGCTGGCCGTGGTCGACCCGGAGGGGTACGTGGTGGCCACGATGGCCGGGGAGGGACACGCCGAAGGGCTGGCCCGGCTGGTCGACGAGCTGATCTCGGTCCACGAGGCCAAGGGCACCCTGCACCGGGGCGACGGACCGTACGTGCCGCCCGCCGAGGAGGCGACGATGCTGCGGTTCCCCGGGAAGGCGGTGCCGCTGCCGGACGGGAACCTGCTGGTCTCGGACTCGGCCCGGCACTCGCTTGTCGAGTTGGAGCCGGACGGGGAGACCCTGGTCCGCCGGTTCGGCACCGGGGACCGGGGGCGGGTCGACGGGCCGGCGGAGTCGGCCACCTTCTCCGAGCCGCAGGGGTTGTGCCTGCTCCCCCCGCACGTCGCCGAGGTGGCCGGGTACGACCTTGTCGTCGCGGACACCGTCAACCATCTGCTGCGCGGCGTACGGCTGGCCACCGGTGAGGTCACGACGGTGGCGGGTACGGGACGGCAGTGGCGCTCGACTGTGGACGACCACCCTCACGACGCGCTCGCCGTCGACCTCTCCTCCCCGTGGGACCTGGCCTGGTACGACGACCGGATCGTGGTGGCAATGGCCGGGATCCACCAGCTCTGGTGGTTCGATCCGATCAAGCGGACCGCCGGGACGTACGCCGGGACGACAGTCGAGGCGTTGCGGGACGGTCCCCTGCCGGACGTGTGGATGGCCCAGCCGTCCGGGCTCTCCGTCTCCGCCGACGGGGTCCGCCTGTGGATCGCCGACAGCGAGACGAGTGCGCTGCGCTACGTCGAGAACGGCGTCATGGGCACCGCCGTCGGTCAGGGCCTGTTCGACTTCGGCCACGTGGACGGCCCGGCCGGGCAGGCGTTGATGCAGCACCCGCTCGGGGTGTGTGCACTGCCGGACGGCTCCGTGCTGGTGGCCGACACGTACAACGGTGCTGTTCGCCGGTTCGACCCGGCGACCGGCCTGGTCGCGACGGTGACCGACGGGCTGGCCGAGCCGAGCGACGTGGTGCTGACCGGGGACGGGTCGGTCCTCACCGTGGAGTCGGCGGCGCATCGACTGACCCGGCTCGCCCCGGGGGCCCTCACCGCCACCGGGGCGAACACGGTGGCCGGTCCCCGGCACCGGGCCGAGCGCCGCCCCACCGACCTGCCCGCCGGGAAGGTGACACTGGACGTCGTCTTCACTCCCGCCCCGGGGCAGAAGCTCGACGACACGTACGGGCCGTCGACCCGGCTGGTGGTCTCCGCGTCCCCGCCGGAGCTGCTGCTCTCCGGGGCGGGCACCACCACCGACCTGTCCCGGCAGTTGGTGGTGAACCCGGAGGTCACCGAGGGGGTCCTCCAGGTGGTGGCCCAGGCGGCGACCTGTGACGCGGACGTGGAGCACGCTGCCTGTCACCTGACCCGGCAGGACTGGGGGGTCCCGGTCCGGGTGGTCGACGGTGCGCCCGCCCGGATCCCGTTGGTCCTGCGGGGCCTGGACACCTGAGTCGGATCACCGGAGGGCGTCGCGGGCCTTGTCCGTCAGGGACGGTGGGGCTCTCTGATCAGGGACGGTGGCCGTTGCGGTGCCGACCCGGCGGGGTTCGCCGTCCTTGGGGGTCGGGGCGGCGTGCCGGTGAACCCTCCGACCGCTCGACCCGGGTCGAGGGGCGGAACTCGAAACCCTCGGGTGGCCCTGCTCGGCTGCGCATTCGCGCAGCGGACGCCGTCTCGTCGACGACGAGGCCGCTCACCGAGGTTGTCGAGAAACGTGACATCTCACCGGCCTCTCCGTCGAGCAGAGTCGGTAGTCGGTACAGGAATCCGTCGAGCGTCGGTCTGACGTCGGGGGGACAGTCTCTGGGAAGGCCCTCCCGTTCGGCAGTACGGAGCACCACCCCCGTGGAAATCGGAGGCACGTCGGCCGCATGTATGACGTGCTCCGAGTTCCGCAACACCATCGCCCGGAAGGGGTCGTCCCAGGCTCGCTCGACGTGGTCCGCGAGCACCCGCCACTGTTCGGGGGTCAGCGGTTCCTCGCGACGGTTCCGGCCCCCGGTGTTCGGATCCCCACGACGGGACGGTCCGGAGCGGGACGATTCGTCCTGCTCCTCCCCGTAGATGTACGGTGCCATCCTCGTACTCCCTCGTGGGCGACGGTACGAACTGATGACGGGGCCCGGCGGGCCTCGGTTCACCGGTGTGGGCGGACCTACGCGAACGGGGTGACGGTGACGCCCGCGTCGGTGAGGGCGGACCGGACCCGTTTCGCGGACTCGACAGCGCCGGGGGTGTCGCCGTGCAGGCAGATCGACTCGACGGGGCAGGAGACGACGGTGCCGTCGACGGCGACCACAGTCTGCTCGGTGGCCATCCGTACCGCCTGGGCGGCGATCTCGTCGGGGTCGGTGAGCAGGGCACCGGGGGCGTTGCGCGGGGTGAGCCGACCGGTGGGCAGGTAGCCCCGGTCGGCGAAGCCCTCGGCGACCACCCGGAGTCCGGCCCCGACGGCGAGTTGGGCCAGCAACGACCCGGGGGAGCAGAGCACAGGCAGTTCGGCGTCGACGTCGCTGACCGCCGCCACCACCGCCGACGCCTGGGTCTCGTCGGTCGCCGCCGCATGGTAGAGCGCCCCGTGCGGTTTGAGGTAACGCACCCTGGTCCGGAACAGCCGACAGAACCCGTCCAGCGCCGCGAGCTGGTACGTCACCTCGTCGCGCAGCTCCGCGTAGTCGTAGGCGATGTGTCGGCGGCCGAACCCCGCCAGGTCGCGGTATCCGACCTGGGCTCCGACGGCGACCCCGCGTTCGGCGGCGGCTTCGCAGACCCGGCGCATCGTCGACGGGTCACCGGCGTGGAAGCCGCAGGCCACGTTGGCGGAGGTCACGACGTCGAGCAGCGCCTCGTCGTCGCCGAGCTGCCAGATGCCGAAGCCTTCACCGAGATCAGCGTTGAGGTCCATGGAACGTCACCGTAGTCCCAGGCCGCGCCTGGGCGAGCGGGGTCACGTCGGTGACCACCCCGATGACCGGGTACCCGCCGGTGGTCGGATGGTCAGCCAGGAAGATCAACGGTTGGCCGTTCGCCGGCACCTGCACCGCCCCGAGCACCAGCCCTTCGCTTGGCAGTTCCCCGGCCACCGCGCGGGGCAGCGCCCGACCGGTCAGCCGGGCCCCGACCCGGTTGCTGTCCGGGCTGATCGCGTACGGGGTGTCGAGCAGCAGGTGCACGGCCTCGGGGGTGAACCAGTCGTCCCGGGGGCCGAGGGTCAGGGTGAGCCGTAGCGCGGTCGGGACGACCCCGTCGACCGTGTAGTCCACCCCGGCGGGGAGCCCGACCGGGGTCCCCAGTGGCAGGCGGTCGCCGTCGCGCAGGACGGCCGGGCCGAGCCCGGAGAGCAGGTCGGTGGAGCGGCTGCCGAGCACCGGTTCGACTGCTACACCCCCGGCGACCGCCACGTAGCTGCGTACCCCGCGCAGGGCCGGTCCGATCCGTACCGGCACCCCCGCCGGTACGGCGACGGGGCGTCCCACGTCGGCGGGTCGGTCCCCGACCCTCACCGGTGCCGCCGCCCCGGTGACCGCTATCGTCCCGGCCCGCTCCAGTCGGAGGTCGCACCCGGTCAGCGTGGTCTCCAGCCCGGCAGCGGATTCCGGGTTGCCGACGAGCCGGTTCGCCAGCCGCAGGGCCGCCGGGTCCAGCGCCCCCGACCGGGGCACCCCGAGGTGCGCCCACCCCTGACGGCCGAGGTCCTGCACCGTGGTGGACGCCCCGGCCCGGAGCACCTCGACAGTGGCGGCGGTCAGGTCACTTGTCATCTCTGCACCAGGCGGACCCGGGTGCCGGGGGTGAGGCGGGCGGGCGGGTCGGCGTCCACATCGAACAGCTGCATGTCGGTCCGGCCGACGAGCTGCCACCCGCCGGGCGACTCGGTGGGGTAGATCCCGGCGTACCGTCCGGCCAACGCCACCGAACCGACCGGCACCCGGGTACGCGGGCTGGCCAGCCGGGGCACCGACCACTCCTGCGGGAGACCGCTCAGGTACGCGAACCCGGGTGCGAAGCCGCAGAAGGCCACCCGGAACCGGAGGTCGGTGAGGCGGCGTACCACCTCGGGCACGTCGGTGCCCCAGTGCTCGGCGACGGCGGCCAGGTCCGGCCCGTCGTACACAGTGGGCACCAGAACCTCGGCGGTGTCGGCCGCCGACGGTCCCGCACCCGTCTCGGCGGGGTTCCAGTCGACGAGGAGGGCGGCTGTCAGTGCGGGATCGGGCACCCCGTCGAGGAGGACGGTCCGGACACCGGGGACGATCTCGGTGGCGGTCACCTCGCCGGTCTCCCGACGTCGCCACAGTTCGGCCCGGACCGCCTCGACCTGTTCCGGGTCGGCGCAGTCGAACAGCAACGCGTGCTCACCGACGGACCGTATCCGCATCCCGTCATCCTGCCAGCCGCCCTCAGGGTCGGGGCGCCCCTGCCCGGAACGCCGTCGGTGCCGAAAAGGGGGTACGCGAGAACGGCGATCGACCGGGCCGGGTACGGTACCGACGGCGGCGGATCCGTGACCGGAACCACTACCTGTAGGTAACCTACGGTGTCGTAACCTCTAGGCGTGACCACCTCCGCTCCGCTTCGTCTGAAGCCGGTCGACATCGGCAAGCCCCGGATGCGCGGCTGGCTGCACACCTACGCGTTCTTCGTCGCCCTCGTCTGCGGAGTCGTGCTCTGCTCGATCGCGGCCTTCCGTCCCGGCTGGGCTCCCCTGATCAGCTGTCTCGTCTACAGCCTCACCGTGTGCGGTCTGTTCGGCACCAGCGCGCTGTACCACCGGCGGGTGTGGTCACCCCGGGGCTACCAGATCATGCGCCGGATGGACCACTCGATGATCTTCCTGTTCATCGCCGGGACGTACACCCCGTTCTGCACGATGCTCCTGGCCCCCCGACCGGCGGCAGCCATGCTCAGCCTGGTCTGGGGTGGGGCGCTGGGCGGCGTGGCGATCAAGGTGGTCTGGCCGCACGCCCCCCGCTGGGTCTCCGCCCCGCTCTACCTGGCCCTCGGGTGGGTCTCGGTGGCGATGGTGCCGGAGATTCTGCACGTCGGCGGGGTCACCGCGCTGGTCCTGCTGGTCGTCGGCGGAGCGATCTACAGCGTGGGGGCGGTCTTCTACGCCCTCCGCAAGCCGAACCCGTGGCCCGCCGTCTTCGGCCACCACGAGTTCTTCCACGCCTGCACGCTGGTAGCGGCGATCTGCCACCACATCGCCATCTACTTCGCCATCTTCGCCTGACCCTGAAGGCGGCTTCCCGTCTTCGGCGGGACGGCACCGCGGCGGCGGGACGGGCAGCGCGGCGGCGGGACGGGCAGCGCGGCGGCGGGACGGGCAGCGCGTCTTCGGCGGGACGGGCAGCGCGGCGGCGGGACGGGCAGCGCGTCTTCGGCGGGACGGCACCGCGTACGCATGAAGGGCTCTGCCCTCCCTCGGGAGCGCAGAGCCCTTCGCTGTCGGTCGGGGGTCAGTCGGTCGGGGGTCAGTCGGTCGGGGGTCAGACGGTGTGGCCGGGACGACGGACCTCGCGGTACTCCTGGACCACGCGGTCGTCCCGGACGGGAACGGTCCGCTCGGCGACGACCCGGTCCTGGGTGGCCGGCGCGGCGACCACGGTACGACGGCGGGTGTTCCAGAAGTAGAGGGTGGTGATCAGCCCGGCCACCCCGGCGAGCATCAGCACGTAGCCGACGACGCTCAGGTTGAGCCACCCGAGGTTGGCCTCCACGGCGAACGCGAAGATCGCGCCGAGCGCGATGAGGAAGATACTGCCACCGATGCCCATCTTGTCGCCTCCTTGGCGTCCAGCTGGCGTTGCCTTTCGCCGCGGCCACGGGTGAGGGTGCGGCACCCATCGACATACCCCGGCACACTGATCACCAATCAGGCAAGCTGACCCCATGACGGACGACAGGGGACGGGACCGCACGCTGGTGCTGCTGCGACACGCGAAGGCCGAGACTCCCGGAGAGAGGATCCTCGACGTGGACCGACCGTTGGCCGCACGGGGGCGAACCGCCGCCGTCGCGGTCGGCACCTGGCTCGACCGGTACGGGCTCCGGCCCGACATTGTGCTCTGCTCGCCGGCGCTGCGTACCCGCCAGACCTGGGCCGGGGTTGCCGACGGACTCGGCTCAGGCTCCGGCAACTCGCCACAGGGCGACCCGGCAGACTCGGCCCCTGACGTACGCCACGAACCGGACATCTACGAAGCTTCGCCCGGTACCCTGCTCACGCTGATCAGGTCGGTGCCGGCGGAGGCGTCGACGGTGCTGCTGGTGGCGCACAACCCGGGCGTCTCGCTGCTGAGCGGGCTCCTCGACCCGACCCGGCCACTCGGCGACGGCCTGTCCACCGCCGAGCTGGCGGTGCACCGTACCCGGGGAGCCTGGGCTGACCTGTCACCCGGCGACGCGACCCTGGTGGAACGTTCACGCCCCAGATGAGCGCAGGCCATGCCGGACGAACGGTTCGTGGCCGAGCCGCTGGGCCCACCAGGTCGGCGTGGGCGGGACGTCGTGGCCGAGCCGCTGAGCCCTGGACGAGACCGCCCACAGGCGAGCGGGCGAACCTGGCGGGACGCCCGGCCCGTGGTCCAGCGCGTGATCTTCGACCGGGAACGCCCGACGCACAGCTGACCTGGCCTGACGCCCGGCCGGTGGGTGAGCGTGGACGCTGATCCTGCCTGGTCAGGAAGGTGGGGCGGTCGGGGGTGGCGGGTCGGGTGGGGGCGGCATCATCGCGGTGGGATGCGACAGCCGGTTCTCCTCGACGATCAGTGTTCGGGCCCGCTTGCGCCGGTCCTGCCAGAACCAGAGCGTGGTGAGCAGCACGGAGAGTCCGGCCAGAATGAAGACCCAGCCAACCGCGCGCAGGTCGACCCACCACACGTTCGCCCGTACGGCGAAGGTGAGGATCGCGCCGATGGCGATCAGGAAGATTCCGCTGCCAACTCCCATGTCTGCTGCACTCCCCCGTGCGGTGACCTCCGAACTGCGCCCGAACGACCCGCCCCGCTTACCCACCCCACCCACCCCCAACCCCCCACCCCACCCCCAACCCCCCACCCCACCCCCACCCCACCCCCACCGCCCCCTCCCCCACCGCCCCGCCCCTCAGGCGTGATCAAGGGGTTTGCGTCACCAGCGACCGCCGAAATGACGCAAACCCCTTGATCACGAAGGCCACGCGCGACATCGTGCGGAAGTGCGCGATGTCGTGCGGAAGTGCGCGATGTCGTGCGGAAGTGCGCGATGTCGCGTGCGGAGGTGGGGGCGGGTGGGGTTAGAAGGAGTCTTCGGGGAGGTCCATCAGGTCGAGGTCGCAGGCTTCCACTGTGCGCCGGTCGGCACCGACCCGGGGGAGGATCTCGCGGGCGAAGAACTTCGCAGCGGCCACCTTCCCGGTGTAGAACGCCTGGTCGGAGGGGGTGACCTCACCGGCCAGCGCCTTGAGGGCGACGTCGGCCTGACGCTGGAGCAGCCAGCCGACGATCACGTCACCGAGGGCCAGGAGGAACCGGCGGCTGCTCAGGCCGACCTTGTAGAGGGCGCGCTCGTCACCGGCCTGGGCCTCGCCCAGCCAGCCGGTGAGGAGGCCGAGGATGCTCTGGAGTTCGGTGAGCGCCTTGCCGAGGGCCTGTCGCTCCTGCTTGAGCTGACCGTTTCCGCCCTCTGCGGCGATGAACTCCTGGATCTCCCCGGCGACTGTCATCAGGGCCTTGCCGTTGTCCCGCACGATCTTGCGGAAGACCAGGTCGAGGCTCTGGATGGCGGTGGTGCCCTCGTACAGGGTGTCGATTTTGGCGTCTCGGACGTACTGCTCCAGGGGGTAGTCCTGGAGGAAACCGGAGCCGCCGAAGGTCTGCAACGACTCGTGGCCGAGGATTTCGTACGCCCGCTCCGAACCGACCCCCTTGACCAGGGGCAGGAGCAGGTCGTTCACCCGCTTGGCCAGGGCGACGGCCGGCTCGTCCCCGGTCGCCTCGCCGATGGCCACCCGGTCCTGCCAGGAGGCGGTGTAGCAGACCAACGCCCGAAGACCTTCGGCGTACGACTTCTGGAGCATCAGCGAACGGCGGACGTCCGGGTGGTGGGTGATGGTGACCCGGGGGGCGGTCTTGTCGGACTGCCGGGTCAGGTCGGCGCCCTGCACCCGGTTCCTGGCGTACTCAAGGGCGTTGAGGTAGCCGGTGGAGAGGGTGGCGATGGCCTTGGTGCCGACCATCATCCGGGCGTACTCGATGATCATGAACATCTGCCGGATGCCGTCGTGCCGGTCGCCGAGCAGCCATCCCTTGGCCGGTACGCCGTGCTCGCCGAAGGTCATCTCGCAGGTGTTGGAGACCTTCAGGCCCATCTTGTGCTCGACGTTCGTGGCGTAGACCCCGTTGCGTTCGCCCAGCTCACCGGTCTCGGAGTCGAAGTGGAACTTGGGGACCACGAAGAGCGACAGCCCCTTGGTGCCGGGGCCGCCGACGCCTTCCACCCCGACCGGGCGGGCCAGGACGTAGTGCACGATGTTCTCGCTCAGGTCGTGCTCACCCGAGGTGATGAAGCGCTTGACGCCCTCGATGTGCCAGGAGCCGTCGGGCTGGGGGATGGCGCGGGCGCGGCCGGCGCCGACGTCCGAGCCGGCGTCCGGCTCGGTGAGCACCATCGTGGAGCCCCACTGCCTGTCGATGAAGAACTTGGCCCACCGCTGCTGCTCCTCGGTGCCCTCGACGTGCAGGACGTGGGCGAAGGAGGGGCCGGAGGCGTACATCCAGACCGGGGCGTTCGAGCCGAGGACCAGCTCGGCGAGCGACCACCAGAGGGTACGCGGGGCGGGGGTGCCGTCCATCTCGGGCGGGAGGTCCAGGCGCCAGAACTCGGAGTCCATGAAGGCCTGGTACGACTTCTTGAACGACTCCGGCAGGGGCGCGGTGTGGGTGGCCGGGTCGAAGACCGGTGGATTGCGGTCGGAATCCGTGTAGCTGGCGGCGAGGTCCTCCCGGGCGAGGCGGTCGACCTCGGTGAGGAAGCTGCGCGCGGTGTCGACGTCCAGCTCCGAGTACGGCTCCTGGCCGAACGCCTGATCCGCCCCGAAGACCTCGAACAGGTTGAACTGGAGGTCCCGGAGGTTGCTCTTGTAGTGGGTCATGGTCGCTGGCCCCGCTTCCGGACAGGTGTTACCGATCAGTAACCCCGACTGTATTACTCGCGGGTAGGCAGCGACAACCCGTAAGCCTGCGGGACCTCGACCCAAAGGCCGCAGTCGAGTGTGATACCGGTCACCCCTCGGTCGCGCCGACCTCCCAACTCGGGACCGTCAACGCCGCACCGGTACGCGAACCGGCGTACTCCATCAGGACCAGGGCGATGTCGTCGTCGAGCTGACCGTGCACCCACTCGACGAGGGCGGTCTCCAGGGAGGCCAACCCGTCGGCGACGGTCCCGTGGCCGAGCAGCCGCCAGGCCCGGTCCACAGTCGGGAAGAACTCCCCGTCCCGACGCGCCTCCCCGAGCCCGTCGGTGAACAACAGCAGCCGATCCCCCGGTTCGAGACGCTCCACCCGGGGCTGCACCGTCGGCATGAACCCCAACGGCGGCGCGGTCGCCGGTGGCTCCAGCGAGATCACCGCCCCCCGGCGCAGCAGCAGCGGCGGAGGATGCCCACAGTTGACGATGGTGAGGGTCCCACCCCGCTCCTCGACCAGGGCTGCGGTGACGAAGTCCTCGTCCCCCACGTTCCGGGCCACCGCCCGGTCCAGGTCCGCCACTATCGCCCGCAGGTCGGCCCGCTCGTACGCCACGTGCCGGTAGGAGCCCAGCACGATGCTGGCCAGCCGGACCGCGTCCAACCCCTTGCCCCGGACGTCACCGATGATCATCCGTACGCCGTACGGGGTGTCGATCGCCTCGTACAGGTCGCCGCCGATCTCGGCGGTCGCCGTCGAGGAGATGTACCGGCCCGACACGGCCAGGGCACCCACCTGCGGGCCGAGCGGACGCAGCACCGCCTGCTGGGCGACGTGCGCCAGTTTGGAGAGTTCGGCCAACTGGTCGGCCTGTCGCTGCCGGATCGCCGCCCACCCCGCACCGGCTGCACTCGCCAGGGCGACACCGGCCACCCCCGTCGCGGTGACCACCGACGTCGTCGGCTCGGCGAGGGCGAAGACCGTACCGGCCAGACTCGCGGCGGCACCGACACCGACCACCATCCGCCACGAACCCGTCATCGCGGTGAGCAGCGGCGCCACTGCCATCAACGGCACGTACCCGACTTCACGGCCGTCGGTCAGCTCCAGCAGACAGACGAACGAGAGCAGAACGAGGGCCGCGCCGAGACCGGCGCGGGATCCGGGGCTCAGCGGGCCACGGCCCGACTGCGAGGTGTGGGTACGTACGAGGGACAGCATGCCTGATACTCGTGAGCGGGTGAATGAACCTGGCCCGTCGACCGAGCAGGTTCTGACCGCCCGGACCGTACGGCCGATCCGATCGCGGACCCGGCAGAGCGAGACCGGCACCTCCGATCGCCCGGTCCACACCTGGGGGGAGGCCGATGGCCGATCCGTCACCCCACAGCGACCTGGTCGCCCGGCTGGTGGACGGGTTCCGCTGGGTCGACCCCGGCCCGACCAGCACCCACCTGGTCAGCGACGTCTCCGGGTGGTGGCGTGACCCGCAGATCCTTTCCGCCCTCGGCCCCGCCCTGGTCGCCCCGTTCCGGACCGCCCGGCCCACCGTCGTCGTCGCCCCCGCCGTGACCGGCCTGATCGTCGGCCCCCTCGCCGCGACCGCCCTCGGCGTCGGGTTCACCCCCGCCCACAAGCGGGACGACACCCGGGCCCGCCCCGGCCGGGTCACCTGGGCGACCGGCCCACCCGACTTCCGGGGACGCCGTGTCGAACTGGGCATCCGGGACGACCACCTACACCCCGGCGACCGGGTCCTGGTGGTCGACGACTGGGTGGCCACCGGGGCGCAGCTGCGCGCCGTCGCCGAGATCTGCGCCGCCCGGCGGGCCACAGTGGTCGGCACCGCCGCAGTGGTCGCCGACGCACCGGACGACCTCCAGGTAACAGCCCTCCTCCACCCCTCCGACCTGGTGTAAGGAAGGGCCCCCTATTAACGCCTGAGGTAGAGAAGGGTTCCCTTCTCACATCCTCGGCGGGCCGGCGACCGACCCGGGACGGGTCAGGCCGTACGCAGTTGCGGCAGGAGTCGGGTCGCCACGTCCACCAGGACCGCCTCGTCTCCGGCGTACCAACTCGACTCGCGCGGCCAGTGGGTCACCACGTCGGTGAAACCCAACGCGGCCGCCCGGCCCACCTGGTCGGCGAAGAAGTCGGCGCTGCTCAGCGAGAAGACCGGGGCCGAATCGAGCAGGAGGTACCTGTCGAGGGTCGCCGGGTCGCGGCCCTCCCCCTCCACCACCAGGTTCAGGCGCTCGCCCAGTTCCGCCACGCTCCGCCACCAGCCGGCCAGGTCGTCGGCCTCCGAACCGGTGGTGACCCAACCCTGACCGTGCCGGGCCACCACCCGCATCGCCCGGGGACCGTTCGCGGCGACCACGAAGGGCACCCGAGGCCGCTGCACACACCCAGGGTCGTTACGGGCGTCCACCGCCGTGTACCACTCACCACGCCAGGTCGTCCGCTCCTCGCGGAGCACCCGGTCGAGGAGCCCGGTGAACTCGGTGAACCGGTCCACCCGCGCCCGCGCCGGCAGGGTCTCACCACCCAGGACCGTGGCGTCGAACCCGATCCCACCAGCCCCCACCCCGAGCAGCAGCCGCCCGGCGGAGATGTCGTCGAGGGCTGTCACCTGCCGGGCGAAGGCCACCGGATGCCGGAAGTTCGGCGAGGCCACCAGCGTCCCCAGCCGGATCCGCGAGGTTACCGTCGCGGCGGCGGTCAACGTCGGCACCGCGTCGAACCACGGGCCGTCGACAAGGTCCCGCCAGCCCAGATGGTCGTACGTCCAGGCGTGGTCGAACCCCCACTCCTCGACCTGCCGCCACCGCGGCCCGGCCTGCGCCCACCGCCGGTCCGGAAGAATGACCACACCGATCCGCATGCCCGCCACCCTACGACCCGCCGGAAGGAAGGGGCCCTTGTTAACGCCTACGGTAGAGAAGGCTCCCCTTCTCACACCCCGTCTGCTTGGCTGAGCCGATGACCGAGGCCGCTCCGACACCTCCCGACGTGACGTCACGTCTGGTCCACGATCGCAACGTCTGGCTCTGCACACTGCGTCCGGACGGCTCCCCGCACGTCACCCCGGTCTGGTTCGTGCACACCGACGGCACCTGGTGGATCGGGTCCGAGGGGCGCAGCGTCAAGATCCGCAACGTGACCGCCGACCCCCGCGTCTCCCTGGCCCTCGAAGACGGAGACGCCCCGGTCGTCGCCGAAGGGCTCGCCCGGGTGCACCGCAGCGACTTCCCGCAGCCGGTCGTGACGGCCTTCGCCGCAAAGTACGACTGGGACGTCCGCGCCGGGCAGGACCGGGTCCTGCTTGAGGTGCCGGTACGCCGCTGGCTGCTGGCCGGGCCAGCCCAGTAGCCCCGCCCGGCCCCGACCCGCACCGGCGAAACAAACCTGCGGAGCCCCGCCCGCTGGACGAAGACCCTCCGCCGCTCGACCGCGTCGCACACTGCCGATGTGACCGAACCCGGCTGAGCCTCGCGTCCTATCCAGCCCTGCAACGTCGAAAGCCCTGACCGATGCAAATCCGGGTCAGGGCTTTCGTGGTGGAGCGGGTGACGGGAATCGAACCCGCACTGTCAGCTTGGGAAGCTGATGTTCTGCCATTGAACTACACCCGCAGGCCGCCCCACTGTACCCGAACCGGTCACGACCGCACCACGCCACCCCCGACCCACAACTCGCCACCCCGATCCGCACCACGCCACCCCCGACCCACAACTCGCCACCCCGATCCGCACCACGCCACCCCCGACCCACAACTCGCCGACCCGTACCCGTACCCGTACCCGTGTCGATCATGGGGGTCGGCGGCTGGTCGGAAGATCCGTAGGGCCGCCGACTCCCATGATCGACGCGAGCGTCCTCGGCCGGAGAGCCGGTGACGTGGAAGGGCGAGGGTTCAGGCGGCGGTGACGTGGGCTCGGCGGGCGGGAGGCCACGGGTCCGGGGTGGTGGCGGAGTCGGGCCGGGTGCCGTGGCTGGCGCGTGGGTCCAGCCACACCTGGACCGCCGGGCGTCGGGGTGGCGCACCGGGGATGTCCAGGCCGCCCAGGTCGCGTCGGGTGAGCATGGCGACGTCGATGGTGAACTCGAACAGCCGCCAGTCGGCGTCGGGGGAGGCGCGGCCGACGTCGGCGAGTCGGGAGATCCGGGCCCGGTCGGTGACCGGGCTGGCCTGGCCGGCGACGTACGCCTCGTCGTCGCTCTCCTCCGGGGGGAAGGAGTGCAGGGCGTACCGGCCGTCGCGTTCGAGGTCACGGCGTTTGGGGGAGTCGATGACGAAGCAGAAGAGCCCCTCGTCGGTGATGACCGGGGAGACCGGGTGGACCCGGGGCCCGCCGTCGGCGCGGACGGTGGCCAGGTAGCCGAAGCCCGGCCCGTACTGCTGCATGAGGAGGCGAATCCCGTCGGCGAGTCGGGGGTCGTCGGCGGCGAAGTCGGACCAGGTAGCCATGACTGCATCTTATCGAACACCTGTACGAGAATCGACCCGACACGCTGGTCACCCGGCACGATCACCGGCACCCGATCAGGGGCCTCGGAGCGTGCTCGATAGGGTTGCCGGATGCTTCTCTCCGACCGTGACCTGCTGATCGAGATCAAGACGGGCACGCTCGCGTTGGAGCCCTTCGAGTCCTCCCTGGTGCAACCTTCGAGCATCGACGTACGCCTCGACAGGCTCTTCCGGGTCTTCAACAACCACCTGTACACCCACATCGACCCGGCGGCCCAGCAGGACGACCTGACCTCCCCGGTCGAGGTGCCCGAGGGCGAGCCGTACGTGCTGCACCCGGGGGAGTTCGTGCTCGCCTCCACCCTTGAGGTGATCACCCTCGGCGAACAGCTGGCCGGTCGGCTCGAAGGGAAGAGTTCCCTGGGCCGACTGGGGTTGTTGACCCACTCGACTGCCGGGTTCATCGACCCGGGCTTCTCGGGTCACGTCACGCTGGAACTGTCCAACGTGGCGAACCTGCCGATCACCCTCTGGCCGGGGATGAAGATCGGACAGCTCTGCATCTTCCGGCTCTCGTCCCCCTCGGAGCACCCGTACGGGTCGGCCGTCTACGGCTCCCGCTACCAGGGGCAGCGCGGCCCGACCCCGAGCCGCTCCTGGCAACACTGGCGCACCTGGCCGACCCGCTGACCCAGGGCCGACACCCGGCCCGCCAGCACCGGCCCGCCAGCACCGACCAGCAGCCGCCGAAGGCCACAGCGCCCCGTCGGGAGGACGTGGGCGGGCACGGGACGGACCAGCCGGGGGAGGACCCGGCGCCGCCCCCGCGGGACCAGCGGGGGCGGCGCGCAGGGCACC
>NZ_JBEPEQ010000083.1:0-26822 GCF_040300925.1 Micromonospora sp. NPDC000207 | reverse complement strand
GGGGCGGGGCCGAGGGGGCCGACCAGTCCCCCCGCGGCGCCCCCCACGGCCACGCCGGCGCCCGCCCCCCCCCCCCGGCGGGCCACGCCCCCCCGGGACCGGCCGGTCGCCTCGTCCCACCCCTCCCAGGAGGTACGCCCCACCCGCCAGTCGGCCAGGGCCGCCTGGAGGGCGTCCCACGACGAGTCGGGCGGCAGCCCGTAGCTGGCGGTGTTCAGCCAGCCCGGTTCGGGGTGCCAGAGCCGTTGAGCCTGTGCCAGTTCCACAGGTCCGACGCTAGCGACGGGTGGGGCGGGTCGGCAGGGCCAATTCCGCCCCGGTGGCCGTCGGGGCTGCTCAGCTGACGTTCGCGGGGCCGAGCACGCTCTTGAGGTCACCCATCAGGGCGGTGGTGGGGGCGACCCGGAACAGGCCGAGCCGCCAGGTCTCGACCCGGTCCCGACGGTTCAGCTTGACATGCACCTCGGTGTCGCCGGGGTGCAGCAGGAGGGTCTCCTTGAGGCGGTCGGCCAGCGGTGGCGTGAGCCGGTGCACCGGGATGGTGAGGGTGACCGGCTTGTTCGCCGAGTTGCTCGTGACGTCCGGCATCTGCATGTCCATCGCCATGATCCGGGGGGTGTCGTCCCGACGGTCCACCCGCCCCTTCACCACCACGATCGCGTCCTCGGCGATGTACTGCCCGACCACCTCGTACGTGTTGGGGAAGAACAGCGTCTCCACCCCGCCGGCGAGGTCCTCCAGGGTCGCCGACGCCCACGCCCGGCCCTGCTTGGTGACCCGGCGCTGCACCCCGGAGAGGATCCCGGCGAGGGTGACCACCGCCCCGTCCGGGACTGTCCCCTCCTCGGAGAGGGCGGAGATGGTGGTGTCCGCCGCCGCGCCGAGGACGTGTTCCAGGCCGAAGAGCGGATGGTCGGAGACGTAGAGGCCGAGCATCTCCCGCTCGAAGGCCAGCTTGTCCCGCTTGTCCCACTCGCTCTCCCCGATGACGGGCATCACTGTGGTGCTGCCGGTGGCCGTCTCGGCCTCGCCGAACCCGGCACCGAAGAGGTCGTACTGGCCGACGGCCTCCTTGCGCTTGACGTCGGCGTACGCGTCGATCGCGTCGGCGTGCACGGCGAGCAGCCCCTTGCGGGAGTGCTTCAACGCGTCGAACGCACCGGCCTTGATCAGCGATTCGATGGTCTTCTTGTTGCAGACCACCGCGTCGACCTTCGACAGGAAGTCGTAGAAGTCCGCGTAGTCGCCCTTCTCCTCACGGCAGCGCATGACCGAGGCGACCACGTTCGCACCGACGTTGCGCACCGCACCGAGCCCGAACCGGATTTCCTTGCCGACCGGGGTGAACGGCCCGGCGGAGGTGTTCACCTCCGGCGGCAGGACCTGGATCCGCATCCGACGGCACTCGGACAGGTACAGCGCCATCTTGTCCTTGTCGTCGCCGACGGAGGTGAGCAGCGCCGCCATGTACTCGGCCGGGTAGTGCGCCTTCAGGTACGCCGTCCAGTACGACACCAGGCCGTACGCCGCCGAGTGGGCCTTGTTGAAGGCGTACCCGGCGAACGGGACCAGGACGTCCCAGACCTTCTGGATCGCCTCGTCGGAGTACCCGTGCTCCCGACAGCCGTCGCGGAACGGGACGAACTCCTTGTCCAGGATCTCCTTCTTCTTCTTGCCCATCGCCCGGCGCAGCAGGTCGGCCTGGCCCAGTGTGTACCCGGCGAGGATCTGCGCGGCGCGCTGCACCTGCTCCTGGTAGACGATCAGGCCGTAGGTGGGGGCGAGGATCTCCCGCAGCGGCTCCTCCAACTCCGGGTGGATCGGGGTGATCTCCTGGAGTCCGTTCTTGCGCAGCGCGTAGTTGGTGTGCGAGTCCACGCCCATCGGGCCGGGACGGTAGAGCGCCAGGACGGCGGAGATGTCCTCGAAGTTGTCGGGCTTCATCATCCGCAGCAGCGACCGCATCGGCCCGCCGTCGAGCTGGAACACGCCCAGGGTGTCGCCCCGGGCCAGCAGCTCGTAGGCCGCCTTGTCGTCCAGCTCCAGCCCCAGGAGGTCGAGTTCCTTGCCGTGGTTGAGCTGGATGTTCTTGACCGCGTCGTCGATGATCGTCAGGTTCCGAAGGCCGAGGAAGTCCATCTTCAACAACCCGAGCGACTCGCAGGTCGGGTAGTCGAACTGGGTGATGATCACCCCGTCGGAGTCCCGGCGCATCAACGGGATGTGCTCGATGATCGGCTCGGCGGACATGATCACCCCGGCGGCGTGCACACCGGTCTGCCGGATCAGCCCCTCGATCCCCCGAGCGGTGTCGATCACCTTCTTGACGTCGGTCTCGGAGTCGTACATGCCCCGGATCTCACCGGCCTCGGCGTACCGGGGGTGCTTGGAGTCGAAGATCCCCTCCAGGGGGATGTCCTTGCCCATCACCGCCGGGGGCATGGCCTTGGTGATCCGGTCCCCCACCGCGTACGGGTACCCGAGCACCCGGGCCGAGTCCTTGATCGCGGCCTTCGCCTTGATCGTGCCGAAGGTGGCGATCTGGGCGACCTTGTCGTCACCCCACTTGTCGGTGACGTACTTGATCACCTCACCGCGCCGACGCTCGTCGAAGTCGATGTCGACGTCCGGCATGGATACCCGCTCGGGGTTGAGGAACCGCTCGAAGATCAGCCCGTGCGGGATCGGGTCCAGGTCGGTGATGCCCAGCGCGTACGCGACGAGGGACCCCGCCGCCGAACCCCGGCCCGGCCCCACCGCGATGCCCTGGTTCTTCGCCCACTGGATGAAGTCGGCGACCACGAGGAAGTACGACGGGAAACCCATCTGGATGATGACGCCGAGTTCGTACTCGGCCTGGACCACGTGCCCCTCGGGGATGCCGTTCGGGTAACGCCGTCCCAGCCCCTTGAAGGTCTCCTTCCGGAACCAGGACTCCTCGGTCTCCCCCTCGGGCACCGGGAACCGGGGCATCAGGTTGCGGAACTCGAACATCCCGGCCGGGTCGACCTTCTCGGCCACCAGCAGGGTGTTGCGGCAGCCCTCCTGCCACAGCTCGGAGGAGTCGACAGCCCGCATCTGGTCGGCGGACTTGACGAAGTAGCCGCCCCCCTCGAACCGGAACCGGTTCGGGTCGTCGATGTTGCTGCCGGTCTGTACGCACAGCAGCACGTCGTGTGCGGTGGCCTGGGCCTCGTGGGTGTAGTGCGAGTCGTTGGTGACCACCGGGGGGATGCCGAGCTTGCGGCCGATCTCGGTGAGCCCCTCCCGGACCCGGCGCTCGATGTCGAGACCGTGGTCCATGATCTCCAGGAAGTAGTTCTCCCTGCCGAAGATGTCCTGGTACGCCGAGGCCACCTTGATCGCCTCGTCGAACTGCCCCAGCCGCAGCCGGGTCTGCACCGCCCCGGACGGGCACCCGGTGGTGGCGATGATCCCCTCGGCGTGCTCGGCGATCAACTCCATGTCCATCCGGGGCCACTTGACGTAGTGGCCCTCCATGGAGGCGCGCGAGTTGAGGGTGAACAGGTTCTGCAGACCGGTCTTGTTCGCCGCCCACATGGTCTTGTGGGTGATCGCGCCGTTACCGGAGATGTCGTCGCGCTTCTGCTCCGGGCGGCCCCACTTGACCCGCTTCTTGTGATAGCGCGACTCCGGGGCCACGTACGCCTCGACGCCCAGGATCGGCTTCACCCCGGCGGCCATCGCCTGCTTGTAGAAGTCGTTCGCGCCGTGCATGTTGCCGTGGTCGGTGATCGCCACCGCCGGCATCCCCAGCCGGTTGGCCTCGGCGAAGAGGTCCTTGAGCCGGGCTGCCCCGTCGAGCATCGAGTACTCGGTGTGCACGTGCAGATGCGCGAACGAATCGCCCATGGAGCGTCCCCCCGGATCGAGTCATGGGTCTGCGAGAGATCAAGCCGGTCCACCCTAGCCCCGGTCGGCGGCCCGCCTCCATCCGCCGCGCCAGGGGTGCCCGAGGGGGCGACGCGACAGGAGCGGACGGTCCGATCGGTGTCACGCAGCGTTTCCGGTCCGATCTCGGACTGACCGCCGCCGACCGGGCACCGCCCGCCCTACCCTGCTGGAGCACCCCCTCGAGTCGGCCGCCTCCACGACACCGGCCGCCCCTCCCCCCGATCACCGGAGGTGATCACCAGTGAACCCTCTTCCCGTCCGCAGAGCCCTCGGCACCCTCCTGCTGGCCGGACTCCTCGCGGCCATCCTCGCCGCCCCGGCGCACGCCACCCCCGGCCGACCCGGTACCCCACCCGCCGCCGACCTCGGGTGGGCCGGACCGGGTGCTCCGCCGGTCGGTTCCGACGGCCGGGTCGGTGCTGCCCGGACGGACGTCCTCGGCGTCGCCGGTGCCGGGCCGTACCGCTTCGGTGCCCGCCTCGACCAGTTGACTGCCGCCGGGCTCGTCGACTGGACCGCCCCGGTCTGTGGCACCGTCGTCGACGCTGGTGCCACAGGCGAGTGGGCCGGGGTGATCCTGTTGACCTTCCAGGACGGCAGGCTCGTCGGGATCGGTACGGCCACCGCCCCGCCGCGCTCCCCGGCCGGAGCCGCAGTGGGGATGTCCTTCGCCGACCTGGAGGCGATCTACGGCCCTCGGGGCGCGTCGATCGACGACGACGCCGGTACGGCCACCGCATACCTGGTCCGCCTCGGGTCCCGGGTGGAGTTGTTCACCGGCCACCCGATCCGGCCGGGCGTCGGCTACTTCCAGGTCGGGCCGGCGTCCTTCGTCGAACGCGCCTTCCGTCAGGGCCGGGTCTGCTGATCGTCGGGGCGCCACCCGGCCCCGGGGGTGGCACCCGCCGACACGTCGAGGTCCGGTGGCGGCGGACAGGCCGGTCGACCCGTCCGCCGCCACCGGCAGTTGACCGGGGGACGGAGGACCCGAGGCCTGTAGGTTTCGTACCTCGTACCCCGATCCTGCTCACCCGCGCGAGGTGTCACCGCATGTCCACCGTCGAAGAGATCACCGGCGAGCTGCGCGCCGTACTGACCGGAGTCGAGCGGGCGCAGAGCCTGACCGCCGCCGCCGACAACCAGGCCCAGGAGACGGCGGTCCGGGCGGCCGGTGCCGGGTTCGCCGCGGTCGCCGCCGGCCTGACCCGGGTACGCTCCGCCATCGCCACCGTCCAGAGCGGACTGGCCACCCTCGCCACCGCCACCGGTGAGGCGGTCAAGGCGACCTCCACGGTGCCCCGCGAGGCCACCCCGCAGGAGACGATCGCCGCTCTCGCCCCGGTGCAGCAGGGCATCACCGCCGCCCGGGAGGCATGCACCGCCACGATCGGTCACGTCGACGAGGCCCGGCAGGTGGTCAGCATGGTGCTCCAGGGCGGTCAGCCCGGTCCGCTCCTGCAGTCGCTCGACAGCGTCAAGCAGGTCCTGGTCATGCTGGTGCAGCGCACCCACACCGCCCAGCAGTCCGTCGAGGCGACCACCAACCGGGCCCGCCGGCTCGGCTCCGCGGGAAACTGACCCGGGCTGGCGGTCGAGGTCCGGGAACGTGAACCGGCACCGGCCGAGGGTCGCGCCGGTGCCGGTTGCCTTGTCGGACGGCTCAGTGCATGGCGGTGAGGGCCGCCGCCTCCTTCTCGGCCCGCTCGTCGCCGCTCACCTCGTGCAGCGGCTTCTCCTTGATGAAGAGAACAGCGACCAGGGCGAGGAAGGCGATCGGGGCACCGATGAGGAACAGCTCCGAGGTGGCGGTGGCGTAGGCGTCCCTGACGATCGCCAGGACCGGCTCGGGGAGGGCGCTGAGGTCCGGGACCTCGGCGGTGCCGCCGCCGGTGGTGGCGGCGGCCGGGCCGAGCTTCTCGGTCATCAGGCCCGTGACCCGGTTGGCCAGGACCGCGCCGAGGGCGCTGACGCCGATCGCGCCGCCCATGCTGCGGAAGAAGGTCAGCACGGAGGTGGCTGCCCCGAGTTCGTTGGCGGGCACGTCGTTCTGCGCGGCGAGGACCAGGTTCTGCATGAGCATGCCGACGCCGGTGCCCAGCACCGCCATGTAGACCGAGAGCAGCGGTACGCCGGTGTCGGCGTCGACGGTGCTCAGTAGCAGCATCCCGGCGGTCATCACGGCCGCCCCGGCGACCAGGTAGATCTTCCAGCGGCCGTACTTGGTGATGAGCGCCCCGGCGGCGGTGGAGGAGATCAGGAGGCCGAGGATCATCGGGAGGCTCATGAGGCCGGCGACGGTGGGTGACTTGCCCAGCGAGGTCTGGAAGTACTGGGACAGGAAGACCGTTCCGCCGAAGAGTGCGACGCCGACCAGGACGCTCGCCACTGTGGTCAACGCGACGGTCCGGCTACGGAAGATCTTCAGCGGGATGATCGGTTCGGGGACCCGGGACTCCACCCAGACGGCGAGGGCCAGCAGGACGAGGCCGCCGACGACCATCAGTGCGGTCCAGCCCGACGCCCAGGCGAACTTGTGCCCGGCGAGGGAGGACCAGATCAGCAGGGTGGAGACCCCGGCGGTGATCAGCGCCGCGCCGAGCCAGTCGATCTTGGCTTCGCGGCGGACGACCGGCAGGTTCAGCGTCCGCTGCAACAGGACGATCGAGACGATGCTGAACGGTACGCCGATCAGGAAGCACCAGCGCCAGCCGAGCCAGGAGGTGTCCACGAGCACCCCTCCGATCAGCGGACCGGCGATGGTGCCGACGCCGAAGACCGCCCCGAAGACACCGGCGTAGCGGCCCAGCTCCCGCGGCGGGATCATCGCCGCCATCACGATCATCGCCAGGGCGGTCATGCCGCCGGCCCCGACGCCCTGGATCACCCGGCTGAACAGCAGGATCTCCACGTTCGGGGTGAGCCCGGCGACGAGCGAACCGAGCACGAAGAGCCCGAGGGAGAGCTGGATGAGCAGCTTCTTGCTGTAGAGGTCGGCCATCTTGCCCCACAGGGGCACGGTGGCGGTCATGGCCAGCAGCTCACTGGTGACGATCCAGGTGTAGACGGTCTGGCTGCCGTTGAGGTCGGCGATGATGCGCGGCAGGGCGTTGGCCACCACCGTCGAGGCGAGAATCGCCACGAACATGCCCACCATGAGTCCGGAGAGGGCCTGGAGGACCTCCCGGTGAGACATCCGGCCGGCGCTCACCTTGGGCGAGTCGACTGGCTCGGTCGTTGCGGTCATCGGCGCTTCCTCACACGCGTGGATCTGCCTGCCCCGACGCGGCTGCGTCGGGGGCGGTACGGGGGTCGGGTAGGCCGGCACCGACGACGGCGAAGGCCTCGTTGACCAGCTCGGCGAGGCTGCGGGCTCCGCCGCTGGCGGCCCACCTGACCATCGAGGTGCGCAGGGCCGCACCGCCGACAGCCACGACGAGCGCGGGGTAGGTGTCGTCCGGGGAGAGCCCGGTACGGTCGGCGACCACCTCGATGAGGGCCTTCTCGGTGGCCGCGTTGCCGGCGACCAGGCGGGCCAGGAGGACGGGGTGCTGCACGACGACCCGCATCCGCAGCAGCCAGAGGTCGGCCTCCCCCTGCACCTCGTCGACGACCTCGGTCAGGGCCTGGCGGATGGCCTGCAACGCCGGCACCTGGGGCGGGACGTCGGCCAAGGCCCTCAGGACCCGCTCCCGATCGCTGTCGGTGTCACCGACCAGGGCGTCGTCCTTGGTGGAGAAGTAGTTGAAGAAGGTCCGGGCCGAGACGTCGGCGGCGTCGGCTATCTCCTCGACCGTCACCTGGTCGAGGCCGCGCTCGTCGACGAGCCGCAGGGCGGCGTCGGCGAGGGCGGCCCGGGTCTGCTGCTTCTTGCGGTCACGTCGGCCGAGGGCGGCCGGGTCACCGGGGGTCATGGCGCTCCGTGGTCACGGAAGCACTCTACGAGCGAAGGTGCAGAAGCTGCAAACTTGCCGAGTGTGACATGAATTCGTGTCTCGACACGATGTCGTGCGACAGGCAACAGTGTGCGTTGGACAATAGTGTGTGGCACACACTATGGTGTGACGCATGGTCAGTGACGACGTCCTCAGGACCCACCTTCAGGAGCTGCGTCGGGGCACTGTGGTGGTGGCCAGCCTGATCGCCCTCCGCCGCCCCGACTACGGCTACGCGCTGCTGCAACGGCTGGCCACCCACGGCTTCGCGGTCGACGCGAACACCCTCTATCCCCTGCTGCGCCGGCTTGAGGAACAGGGGCTGTTGACCAGCGAGTGGAACACCGAGGAGAGCCGACCCCGCAAGTTCTACCGGACCAGCGAGGAGGGCGAGACGGTGCTCCGCCGCCTCCTCGACGACCTCACCGCCGTCCAGACCGCCATGACCGGACTGATCGAAGGAGTGGACCGATGAGTTCCCTGACCGACCGCTATCTGGCCGCCACCCTGGAGTCGGTCCCCGCCGGACGACGCCCGGAGATCTGCGCCGAACTCCGCGCCTCGATCGCCGACGCCGTCGACGACCGCGTGGGCGCCGGAGCCGACCACCGCAGCGCCGAACGGGAGGTCCTCACCGAGCTGGGCGACCCGCAGCGGCTGGCCGCCCGCTACGCCGACCAACGGCTGCAGCTCATCGGTCCCGCCTACTACCTGACCTGGCGGAACCTCCTGCGGCAACTGCTGACGTACGTGCCGGCCATCGTCGGCACCGTCGTCGGCCTGGTGAACGTCTTCGACGGCGACGGGTTCGGCGCGATCGGCCCCGCCGTCGCCACCGCCCTGAGCGTCGCGGTGCACATCTGTTTCTGGGTGACGCTCGGCTTCGCGATCATGGAACGGACCGGAGAGACCCGGTACCTGACCCGGTGGACCGTCGACGACCTGCCCGAGGCGACCGTCGAGCGGCAGATCACCCTGAGCGACACGGTCTCCTCCGTCGTCGTCCTGCTGTTCACGGTGAGCGTGGCGTTCTTCCCCTGGCAGCAACTGCGGGTCGACGGCGAGCCGATGCCCCTGCTCGACCCCGACCTGTGGGGGTTCTGGCTGCCCGTCATCCTCGGTGTCCTGATCGCGACGATCGTGTTCGAGTTCGTCAAGTACCGGGTCGGCCACTGGAACTGGGGGCTGGTAGTGGTCAACGCCCTCCTGGGCCTCGCCTTCACGGTGCCGATGATCTGGCTCCTGCTCACCGAGCGGCTGCTCAACCCGGACCTGGTGGCCCGGTTCGAGTGGCTGCGTGAGGGCGGCAACCTCGACACCCTCACCGTGGTGACCGTCGTCGTCCTGGTCGCGATCACGGTCTGGGACGTTGTCGACAGCGTGGTCAAGGCCCTCCGTCACCGCGGGTGAGCAAGCTGTACAGCGCCGCTGCTCACACCAGGCGCAGCGGGGATGGCATCGTCACGGGTATGGACAGCACCAGTCGGGATCGGTGGAGCCGGCCCGGACCGACACCCCAACAGCTCCGCGTCGACCTCTGGATCGGCCTGGCGGTCACCGTACTGGCGCTGTTCAGCCTCACCCTGACCCGAAGCGCCGGCGTGTTCGTCCTGGGACCGCCGCCTTCCGGGGCCGAACAGGTCCTCTGGGTCGTGGCGGTCACCGCACCCCTGGTCTGGCGGCGGCGCTTCCCGGAGGCGGTCACCCTGGTCACCTCGATCGCCTTCATCGCCGGACAGTTCCGGGCCGCCCCGGAGAGTCAGGTCACCTCCGGGGCGCTCTTCGCCGCCATCTACGCCCTCGGGGCGTGGGGACGCAACCGACAGCTGGCCCGTCGGCTGCGCATCGGCGTGATCGCCACGATGTTCGCCTGGCTCGGACTGAGCTACTCCGTCACCGTCGGGGAGATCGGACCGGACACCTTCGCCCAGGCCGCCGGACCGGTCCCACCCCTGTTGGCGGCGGTCGTCAACGGGTTCCTGCTCAACGGGCTGTTCTTCGGGTTCGCGTACCTGTTCGGGGACACCGCCTGGATCGCCGCCCGCCGCGACGCCGAGCTGCGGACCCAGGCCGAGCAGCTCCGGCTCTCCCAGGCCGAGGCGCGCGAACGGGCGGTCATCGGCGAACGGGTCCGCATCGCCCGGGAACTGCACGACGTGGTCGCCCACCACGTCTCGGTCATGGGAGTGCAGGCCGCCGCCTGCCGCCGGGTCATGGACTCCGACCCGGAGGCCGCCCGCAGGGCACTGAGCGCGATCGAGCAGACCGCCCGGACCGCCGTCGACGAACTGCGCCGCATGCTCGGCCTGCTACGCGCCTCGGAGAACGCCACCGACGACCGGCAACCGGGTGGCGCCGGAATGGGCCAGTTCCCCGAACTCGCCGACCGCGCCCGCAACGCCGGGCTGGAGACCGGCTTCGGGGTGTACGGCGACCCGGTGCCGCTGCCCGACTCGGTGTCGCAGGCGGCGTACCGGATCGCGCAGGAGGCCGTGACGAACACCCTCAAGCACGCGCGGGCTACCGTGCTCGACATCAGGATCCGGTACCTGGCGCACGAGGTGGAGGTCGACGTGACCGACAACGGCACCGGCGCGGCGCCGACGGGAGACCGAGGGCTGGGCCTGATCGGGATGCGGGAGCGGGTCGCCGCCCACGACGGCATCCTGGAGGTCGGCCCCCGAACCGGAGGCGGCTGGCGGGTCCGGGCCCGCTTCCCGGTCCCCGTCCAGGCCGAGGAGCAGCCGGCATGACCGAACCCGTCTGGCACCCGGGCACCGACGACGTCGAGCCGACCGACGACCGACCCGTCCGGGTGCTCCTCGCCGACGACCACACCCTCGTGCGTACCGGCTTCCGGGTCATCCTGGAGGTTGAGGGGGACATCGAGGTGGTTGGTGAGGCCGCCGACGGCGAGCAGGCCGTCGCCCTCGCCGCCGCACTCGCCCCCGACGTGGTCCTGATGGACGTGGAGATGCCGAAGCTGGACGGGCTCGCCGCCACCGCGCTGATCACCGACGCGGCCACCCCGGACGCGCCCGGCCCGTCGGTCCTGATCCTCACCACCTTCGACCGGGACGACTACCTCTTCGCCGCGCTGCGCGCCGGTGCCAGTGGCTTCCTGCTCAAGAACGGCACCCCGGAGGCGCTCGTCGAGGCCGTACGGGTGCTGGCACGCGGCGACGGGCTGCTCGCCCCGGAGCTGACCCGACGGGTGATCTCCGCCTTCACCCGGCCCGCCGGCCCCGCCACGGTCGGCGGGAACGCCCCCGCCCTGGCCCAGCTCACCCCCCGCGAACACGAGGTCATGATCCTGGTCGCCAGGGGTGCCAGCAACGCCGAGATCGCAGGCACCCTCGGTCTCGGTGAGGCGACGGTCAAGACCCACGTCAGCCGGATGCTGGCCAAGCTCGGGCTCCGCGACCGGGTCCAGGCGGTGATCTTCGCCTACGAACACGAGGTGATCCAACCCGGCGGATGACCCGGGGTCCCCCGCTCGGCGGACCCACGGAATCGTCCCCGGGCCGGAGGGTGGGCCCGCCCTGTGGATCTAGCGTGAAGTGGTGACCTCAGTACTCCGACTCGACGGCGTCGACCGTAGCTTCGGCGACCACCGCGTACTCAAGAACGTGACCTTCGACGTCCGGGGCGGCCGGATGACCGGTTTCGTCGGCGGCAACGGTGCCGGCAAGACCACGACCATGCGGGTCATCCTCGGTGTCCTCGCTCCCGACCAGGGCACGATCACGTGGCAGGACGCCCCCCTGACCCGTGCGGACCGCAGACGCTTCGGCTACCTGCCCGAGGAGCGTGGGCTCTATCCGAAGATGTCCGTCCGCGACCAGGTGATCTACCTGGGCCGACTGCACGGCCTCGACGCCGCGACCGCCCAACGCAAGACCGACGACCTGCTCGACCGGGTGGGGCTCGACGCCCGGGGCGGCGATCCGCTGGAGAAGCTCTCCCTGGGCAACCAGCAGCGGGCCCAGATCGCCGCCGCCCTGGTGCACGACCCCGAGGTCCTAGTGCTCGACGAACCCTTCTCCGGGCTCGACCCGACCGCCGTGGACACCCTGGTCACGGTGCTGCGGGAACGAGCCGTCAGCGGGGTTCCGGTGCTGTTCTCCAGCCACCAGCTCGACGTGGTGGAACGGCTCTGCGACGACCTGGTGATCATCGCCGACGGGGAGATCCGGGCCGCCGGCGGACGTGACGAACTGCGGGCCGCCTACGGCCGACCCCGCTTCGAGATGGTCGTCGACGGCGACGCCGGCTGGCTGCGGGACCTCCCCGGGGTGAGCCTGGTCGACCTCGACGGCCCCCGCGCGGTCTTCGACCTGCCCGCCGAGGTCGACGACCAGCAGGTGCTGCGCGCCGCGCTGGAACGCGGACCGGTCCGCGTCTTCCGTCCCGTCACGCCCACGATCGCCGAGATCTTCCGGGAGGTCACCCAGTGAACACCCGTCAGGCCGCCCTGCTCGTCGCCGCCCGTGAGATCCAGATCAAGATCCGGGACCGGGCCTTCCTGATCAGCACGGCCCTCTTCCTCCTCATCGCCGCCGCGGCCACCATCCTGCCCGGCCTCCTCTCCGGCGACGACAAACCCACCACCGTGGCCGTCTCCAGCGCCTCCGGGAACGTCGTCGCCCCGCTGACCGACGCCGGACACGAGGTACGCACCGTCGCCGACGACGCCGCCGCCGAGCAGGCGGTACGCGACGGCGACGTCGGGGCGGCGGTCGTCGCCGGGCCGACGGTCCTCGCCCTCGACGACACCCCCGACGACGTCGTCCGCGCCCTGAGCACCGCTCCGCCGGTGCAACTGCTCGACCCGGACGCGATCAACCCGGTGGCCGCCTTCCTGGTGCCGTTCATCTTCGCGTTCGTCTTCTTCCTCACCAGCCAGGCCTTCGGAATGCCGATCGCGCAGAGCATCACCGAGGAGAAGCAGACCCGCATCGTGGAGATCCTGGTGGCCGCCGTGCCGGTCCGTGCCCTGCTGGCCGGGAAGGTGATAGCCGGGTGTGTGCTGGCCCTCGGACAGATCGTGCTGCTGTCCCTGGTGACGGTGGTCGGCCTCCAGTTCAGCGGCAACACCGAACTGCTGTCGCTGATCGCACCGGCGATCGGCTGGTTCCTGCCGTTCTTCCTGTTCGGCTTCCTGCTGCTGGCCGCGATGTGGGCGGTGGCCGGCGCGGTGGTGGCCCGGCAGGAGGACATCGCCTCCTCCTCCATGCCGGTGCAGATGGCGCTGATGGTGCCCTTCTTCGCGGTGGTGTTCCTCAACGACAACCCCGCCATCCTGAAGATCCTGTCGTACGTGCCGTTCTCCGCACCGATGGCGATGCCGCTGCGCGCCTTCACCGGTGACGCCGCCGCGTGGGAGCCGATCGTGTCCCTGGCGCTGCTGGCGGTCGCGGCGGTGGCCTTCGTCCTGGCCGGTGCCCGGATCTACGAGGGTTCCCTGCTGCGGACCAACGGTCGGGTGGGCCTGGCGACCGCCTGGCGGTCCCGGGAGAACGTCGGCTGACCCCTGCGACACGGGTACGGGCGGCAGGTGTCCACCTGCCGCCCGTACCTTTTCGGGTCGATCCGGGATCGTCCCGGGTCAGTCGATCGCCGCCATTATGTCGTCCGGAATGTCGAAGTTGGCGTAGACGTTCTGCACGTCGTCGGAGTCCTCCAGCACGTCGATCAGCTTGAAGATCTTCCGCGCGCCCTCCTCGTCCAGCGGCACGTTCACGCTGGGGATGAGGGAGGACTCGGCCGACTCGTACTCGATTCCGGCCTCCTGAAGTGCGGTGCGGACCGCGATCAGGTCGCCCGGCTCCGAGACCACCTCGAAGGCCTCGTCGAGGTCGTTGACCTCCTCGGCACCGGCGTCGAGGACGGCGAGCATCACGTCGTCCTCGCTGGTCCCGGCCTTGGGGACGATCACCACGCCCTTGCGGGAGAACATGTACGACACCGAGCCCGCGTCGGCGAAGGACCCACCGTTGCGGGTCAGCGCGGTCCGGACCTCGGTGGCGGCCCGGTTGCGGTTGTCGGTCAGGCACTCGATCAGCAGTGCCACGCCGTTCGGGCCGTACCCCTCGTACATGATCGTCTGGTAGTCGGCACCGCCGGCCTCCAGGCCCGAGCCCCGCTTGACGGCCCGGTCGATGTTGTCGTTGGGCACCGAACTCTTCTTGGCCTTCTGGATGGCGTCGAAGAGGGTGGGGTTACCGGCCGGGTCGCCGCCACCGGTCCGCGCCGCGACCTCGACGTTCTTGATGAGCTTGGCGAACATCTTGCCGCGCTTGGCGTCGATGACGGCCTTCTTGTGCTTGGTGGTCGCCCACTTTGAGTGGCCGGACATCTGCTACCTCCGTTGCTACCGCCGTCTGCGTCGACCGCACCGCATCCGCCCCCGACCCACCCGGCGCACTCGGTGGTGCCGGTCGACCCTGGTGGAAGTCGTGGCGAGCAGATGCCCAGCCGAATCCCGGCAATCTTACCGACGTCGTCGGCTCCGGTGTCAGGCACCGCGCGCGGACCGGGCCCGCCCCGACAGGGACGGACCCGGTGGTGGACCTCGGCGGGACCGGGGGTCAGCTGCTGCGGACCAGGTCCACGAAGTAGCGGTGCAGACGCAGGTCACCGGTGAGCTCCGGGTGGAAGGAGGTGGCCAGCAGGTTGCCCTGCCGGACCGCGACGATCCGACCGGCGGCCGGTCCCTCGGTCACCTCGCCGAGGACCTCGACCTCACCGCCCACCCGCTCGACCCAGGGCGCCCTGATGAACACCGCATGGAACGGTCCTCCCTCGACCCCGGTCAGGGCGACCGGCGCCTCGAAGGAGTCGACCTGCCGACCGAACGCGTTACGGCGGACGGTCATCTCGATGCCGGCGAATCCGCGCTGGTCGGGACGACCGTCGAGCACCTCGTCGGCCAGCATGATCATGCCGGCGCAGGAGCCGTAGACCGGCAGCCCGTCGGCGATCCGCTTGTCGATCGGCTCGCGGAGCTCGAAGATGTCGGCGAGCTTGCTGATCGTGGTGGACTCCCCGCCGGGGATGACCAGCCCGTCGACCTCGTCGAGTTCCTCGGCCCGCCGGACCGGCAGGGCGCGGGCACCCGCGCCGGTCAGGGCGGCCACGTGCTCGCGGACGTCGCCCTGGAGGGCGAGTACGCCGATCACCGGTTCCGTCACGTTCCCTCCTCCTCCGCTGCCGCCGACGGTCGACCTGCGCTGCTCACCAGCCGCGTTCGGCCAGGCGGTGGGGCTGGGGGATCTCGTCGACGTTGATGCCCACCATCGCCTCGCCGAGCCCTCGGGACACCTTGGCCAGCACGTCGGGGTCGTCGTGGAAGGTGGTCGCCTTGACGATGGCGGCGGCGCGCTGGGCCGGGTTGCCGGACTTGAAGATGCCGGACCCGACGAAGACCCCCTCGGCGCCGAGCTGCATCATCATCGCCGCGTCGGCGGGGGTGGCGATGCCTCCGGCGGTGAAGAGCACCACCGGCAGCTTCCCGGTCTCGGCGATCTCCTTGACCAGCTCGTACGGGGCCTGGAGTTCCTTCGCCGCGACGAACAGCTCGTCGGTGGGCAGCGACTGGAGTCGCCGGATCTCCTGGCGGATCCTGCGCATGTGGGTGGTGGCGTTGGAGACGTCACCGGTGCCGGCCTCGCCCTTGGAGCGGATCATGGCCGCCCCCTCGGTGATCCGGCGCAGCGCCTCGCCCAGGTTGGTCGCCCCGCACACGAACGGGACGGTGAAGGCCCACTTGTCGATGTGGTTGGCGAAGTCGGCGGGGGTGAGGACCTCGGACTCGTCGACGTAGTCGACGCCGAGGGACTGGAGGACCTGGGCCTCGACGAAGTGACCGATCCGGGCCTTGGCCATCACCGGGATGGAGACCGCCTCGATGATGCCGTCGATCATGTCGGGGTCGCTCATCCGGGACACCCCGCCCTGGGCGCGGATGTCGGCCGGGACCCGCTCCAGCGCCATCACCGCGACGGCACCGGCGTCCTCAGCGATCTTGGCCTGGTCGGGGGTGACCACATCCATGATCACGCCGCCCTTGAGCATCTCGGCCATGCCCCGCTTGACGCGGGCGGTGCCGACGACCGGGGTGGCGGTGGCGGGCTGGGAGGTGGATTCGGACACGGGTCATCGCTCCTCGGAACGGGGGTCAGGGTGGCTGTGCGAAATGCTACGACGGTCCCAACGCCGGCCCGACAGCCAATCAGACCCCGGGTGGCCTGTTCTGTGGCCGCCGTCACCCCCGGCGGTGGCGGCGTACGCCCCTCAGGCCGGCACGTCGGCCGAGGCGGGCAGGGTGGGGTCGTCGACGTCGAAGTAGCGGGGCCACTCGTGGCCGCGTCCCATCCGTAACAACCGCACCAGGGGACGCCCCCGCGCCGAACGGGCGTCCCGCACCAGGTCGGTGTGGACCTGCCGGGCCAGGGCGAGCCGTCGGCTGGCGGCGACCACAGCCGCGCACTCCGGGTCGGTCGGGTCCAGCCGCACCGACCGCAGCTGCCGGGTCAGGTCGTTCTCGGCCGCCTCCCGCTCCTGCGGGCCGGCGTCCAGGGCGATCCGGGCGGCGGCGTACAGCTCCACACCGAAACGCCGTTCGGCGAGGACGGCGGCGGCTGCGGCCCGGCGCAGCAGGTGGGCGTCGAGGGCGCGGGCCGCCGCCTCGGCGCGCACCTGCAGCCGTTCGACCCGGCCGGCGGTCCAGATCAGGTACGCCGCGACCAGGGCGACGACCACCACCACGGCCACGACCCACCACATTCCCGGCATCGTAGTGCTGCTCCGTCTCCTCCGCCGCCAGTGGCGGGATCACCTGGGCACGTTCGCCCCACGGCCCCGGTGGTCAGGCGAGCCCCACCCATTCCTGGTCGATGACCCGCCCGTCGGTCGCCTCGATCGCGGCGGCGTAGACCTCCACCACCCGGCGGGCCACCACGGGCCAGTCGAAGTTCGCCACCACCTGGTCTCCGCAGGCGGTCAGTTCCCGGCGGCGGTCCGGGGCGTCCAGCAGCTCCGCGAGGACCCCCCGCAGGGCCACCGGGTCGCCGGTCGGGAAGAGGCAACCGGCCCGCCCCCCGTCGAGCACCCGCCGGAACGCGTCGAGGTCGCTGGCGACCACCGTGGTGCCGGCGGCCAGCGCCTCGGTCAGGATCATCCCGAAGGACTCGCCTCCGGTGTTCGGGGCCACGTAGAGGTGCACGCTGCGCAGCATCCGGGCCTTCTCCGGTTCGGAGACCCGGCCGAGGAAGGTCACCCGGTCCCGCAGGTCGGCCGGGAAACGCCCGTACAGGTCGTCGCGGTCACCGGGTCCGGCGACCAGCAGCCGCAGGCCGGGGCGGTGTCGGGCCAGCTGTCCGAAGGCGTCGACAAGGATCGGGAAGCCCTTGCGGGACTCGGTGAACCGGCCCAGGAACCCGATCGTCCCGCCGGTGCCCTCGGCGCACTCCCCCGGCCAGCCGGGCAGCGGGTCGACACCCGCGTACTTGGCGACGGTGACCCCGTTGGGGATCTCCACAGCGCCGCCGTCCATGTGCTCGACCTGCACCTTGCGGGCCAGGGCGCTGACAGCGATACGGGCGGTGATCCGCTCCAGCACGATCTGGAGCGCTCCCTGGGCGGCGGCGAGTACCCGGGACCGGGTCATCGCGGTGTGGAAGGTGGCCACCACCGGTCCCCGGGCGGAGAGCACCGCGAGCATGGACAGGCTCAGGGTCAGGGGTTCGTGGACGTGCAGCACGTCGAAGTCGCCCCGGGTGATCCAGCGTCGGACCCGGGCGGTGGAGACCGGTCCGAACGCGATCCGGGCCACCGAGCCGTTGTACGGCAGCGGGACGGCCCGGCCCGCCGACACCACGTACGACGGCAGGGCGGCGTCCTCGTCGGCCGGGGCCAGCACACTCACCTGGTGGCCGAGCCCGATCAGCGCCTCGGCGAGGTCCATGACGTGGTTCTGCACCCCGCCCGGCACGTCGAAGGAGTACGGGCACACGATGCCGACGCGCACGTCAGCCCCCTTCGTTCGGGACCGCCGTGCGCCGCCGTGTGGTGATCCTCGCCGTCATCAGGACGCTCCTTCGGACCGTTTCGGCGGGGTCGGCGGTGTGGTGGCCCCCGAGCCCGACTGGTCCAGCCACATGCGCTGCAACATGTGCCAGTCTTGCGGATGCCGGGCGATGCCCGCCGCCAGACCGTCGGCGATTCGCTGGGTCAGGGTTCGTACCCGCTCGTCCAGGGGGCCGCTGTCCGGGTCGGGCAGGGGCAGGGGGCCGTCGATCGAGGCGCACGCGGCATCCGGTTCGTACCACATCGAGGCGACGTAGAGGGGTGCTCCGGTCCGGATGGCCAGCAGCGCCGGTCCGGCGGGCATCCGGGTGCGGGCACCGAAGAAGTCGACCTCGATCCCCCGGGCCGACAGGTCCCGGTCGGCGAGCAACGGGACCACCCCGCCCGCCGCGAGCCGGTCAACCAGCACGTCGAACGCGGGTCGGGGGCCGCCGTGGGTGGGCAGGATCTCCATGCCGAGGCTCTCCCGGAAGGCGACGAACCGCTCGAAGACCCCCTCCGGTTTGAGGCGTTCGGCCACGGTGGTGATCGGCCACCCGGTGGCCGCCACCCAGGCACCGGCGGCGTCCCAGTTCCCGGCGTGCGGCAGCGCCACGACCGCGCCCCGGCCGGCGGCGACGTCGGCGTGCAGGGGCTCCGGGTTGCGGAGTCGGAAGCCCGACAGGAGCTGTTCGCGGCTCAGCGAGGGCAGCCGGAACGCCTCCATCCAGTACCTGGCGTACGAGCGCAGGCCCTGGCGGACCAGGTCGTCGAGGTCGGCCTCGGGCAGGTCGGGGCCGACCACCCGGCGCAGGTTGGCGCGCAGTCGGGTGGCCCCGGCACCCCGGCGGCGGTGGGCCCGGTCGGCACCGGCGGCGAAGGCGGCGGCCACCACCGGTCGGGGCAACGCCCGCACCAGCCGCCACCCGGCGACGTAGGCGAGCTCGGTGGCGTTCACTGCCGCTCCGGCTGGATCTCGCGGGTCTGCCGGTGCACGTGGAGCATCCGTTGTCCGACGGTGAAGACCGACACGGCCGCGAGCAGCCAGAGCGCCACCGGCAGGGCCGGGTCGAGGCCGAGGCCGGTGAGCAGGCCGCCGATGCCGACGATGAGCAGCCGTTCGGTGCGTTCGGCGATGCCCACGTTGCAGGTCAGCCCGAGCCCCTCGGCCCGAGCCTTGACGTAGGAGACGAGCCCGCCGGCGGCCAGGCACAGCAGCGCGGCGGCCACCCCCGCGTGGTTGCCCTCGGTGGCCAGCCAGTAGGCGACGGCGCCGAAGACCGCGCTGTCGGCCACCCGGTCCATGCTGGAGTCGAGGAACGCGCCGAACCGGGTGGAACCGCCGGACATACGCGCCATGGTCCCGTCGAGCATGTCGGTGAGCGCGAAGACGGTCACGATCAGGGCGCCGGTGACCAGGTGCCCCCGGGCCCCGAAGCCGAGCGCGCCGACGAGCACGCCGACGGTTCCGACGACGGTGACCGCGTTGGGGGTGACGCCTGCTCGGAGCAGGCTGCGTGCGACCGGCTCGACGACGCGGGTCATCGCCGCTCGGGCCGACACTTGGAAGATCTTCGCCATGGCGGTCCCACGATAACGGGCGGTCCGTCGGACGCGATACGGCCGGTGGCCGTCGGCGCGCCGCGCGGCGGACTTGTGTCCCGTCGGGGCCCGGTGTCTGATCGGTACGCACGAGGTGAGCCAGCTCACCCGCTCGCCCGCCCCGTCCGGGGGACCCGGCGCCGCACCGGAGGATAGCGCCGCAGATTCGCCCGGGCCGTTCCCCGTCGCGCGGCGGTCGCCACCACTGTCGAGGGAGGTGCGTCCGATGGCGCAGAGGAGTCAGGACGAGGGGGTCGGCACCGACGTACCGGTGGTGACCGAGCCCGGCGGGATCCGCAACGTGGTGCTGGTGGGGCGCTCCGGGGTGGGCAAGACCGCCCTGGTCGAGGCGTTGGTCGCGGCCACCGACGCGACCGGTCGGGGTGCTGCGGTCCCCGCCGACACCCCCGCCGTCGCCGACCGGGGGCGGTCCGTGGCGTTGTCCGCCGTACCGCTGCGGCACGCCGGGGTGAAGGTCAACCTCCTGGACACCCCCGGGTACGCCGACTTCGTGGCCGGGCTGCGGGCCGGTCTGCGCGCCGCCGACGCGGCCCTGTTCGTCGTCTCGGCGGCCGACGGGTTGGATCCGGCCACCGTGGCGCTGTGGGAGGAGTGCGCGGCGGTGGACCTGCCCCGGTCGGTGGTGGTGTCCCGGCTGGACGATCCGCGCGCCGACTTCGACGAGGCGGTGGCGCTGTGCCAGCGGCTGTTCGGCGACACCGTGGTCGCTGTGCACCTGCCGATGCTGGGTGACGACGGGGAGTTGGTGGCCGGGCTGCTGGGGCTGCTGACCGACCGGGTGTACGACTACTCCGCCGGGCTGCCGGCCGCCGTCCGCGACCCGGATCCGGAGCACCTGACCGCCATCGCCGAGGCCCGCGACGAACTCGTCGAGGCGATCCTCGCCGAGAGCGAGAACGACTCGCTGCTGGACCGGTACGTCGCCGGTCTGGACGTCCCCCCGCCGGTCCTCGCCGCCGAACTGGACCGGGCGGTGTCCCGGGGATACCTGCACCCGGTGGTGCCGGTCTGCGCGGCCACCGGGGTCGGGCTGGACCTGCTCCTCGACGGGCTGGTCGACGCGTTCCCGGCCCCGTCGCAGCGGGAACTGCCGGTGGTCACCGGTCGGGACGGTTCCCCCCGCCCGCCGTTGGACTGCGACCCGGACGGCCCCCTGGTCGCCGAGGTGCTCCAGACCACCGTCGAGGCCGGGCAGGGGCGGGTGGGGCTGGTACGGGTCTTCTCCGGCACGCTCCGTCCGGGGCAGCCCGTGCACCTCGCCCGGGCGGGTGCCCCCGGAGCCGACGACCCGGACGTACGCCTCGCCGACCTGCGCTCCCCGTCGGGGACGCCCGGGGGTGCGGTGCCCCTCGCCGTGGCCGGTGACGTCGTCGCGGTCACCGGGTGGGACGGGGTGACGACCGGGGACACGATCTCCGACGTCCGGGAGCCGTTGGCGCTCGTACCGTGGGAGCTGCCCGAACCCCTGCTGCCGGTGGCCGTGGTGGCGGCAGCCGACGGCGACACCGACGCCGTCGCCCACGAGGTGGGGCGACTCGTCGACGCCGATCCGACGCTCCGGTTGACGCACGACCCGGGGACCCGACAGCTGGTGCTCTGGTGTGTGGGTGAGGCGCAGGCGCAGGAGGTGCTCGACCGGGTGCGTGCCGGGGGTGTCGAGGTGGGCACCGAGCCGGTGCGGGTGGCACTGGTCGACGGTGCCGGCCAGGCGCTGCGGGAACCGGTCGACGAGGTGCTGGCCGGGGTGCCCGGACACACCGTCGGCAGGGTCCTCGGTGACCTGTCCGCCCGGCGGGGTCGGGTCCTGGGCACCGAACCGGACCCCGAGGCCGAGGGCCTGACCCTGGTCCGGGCCGAGGTTCCCGCAGTCGAGCTGCTCCGGTACGGCCCCGCGCTGCGCGACCTGACCGCCGGGGCCGGCACCTTCGGGCGCAGGTTCGTCCGCCACGAGCCGGTCCCCGACCACCTCACCGAGCAGCTGCGGGCGGAGCACACCGTCCAGCGGTGAGCCGGCCGTCGGTGCGGTCAGGACACGGCGACGGGCTGCATCGGGCTCGGCCAGTACGGCCTGTCGACAGCCCGGAGGGCGGCGGCGCGCAGGGCAGCCAGCTGACGTTCCACCTCCACGAAGTGGTCCGGTTCGAGTGGGCCCCAGGCCAGCGCGGCGGCGTTCTCCTCGACCTGGGCCACCGTCCGGCAGCCGGGGATCGGGACGGTCCGGTCGCTGCGCGCCCACAGCCAGCCCAACGCCCCCTGGGCGAGGGTACGGCCGTCGGCTGTCAACGCCGCCCGGGCCGCCCCGACCCGGCGTAGCCACTCCGGGGCGGGTCGGCCGCCCCGGAACCACTCCAGCCAGCCGGAGGTCCAGCCCCGGATGTCGTCGCGGGGCAGCGTCGAGCCGGGACCGTACTTGCCGGTCAGCAGCCCCATGCCGAGCGGCCCTCGGTTGATCCCGGCCAGGTCGTACCGGGCGCAGACGGCGAGCATGTCGGGGGCGTCCCGCAGCACCGACAGGTTGTGCTGGACGGCGGCGGCGTGCGGGGCGTCCCGTCCGAAGGCGGCGGCCCGGTCGGGCCGGTCGGTGCTCCAGCCGTACGCCCGGATCAGCCCGCCGGCGACCAACTCCTCCAGCGTGCCGATCAGGTCCTGTCCCCGGGCCACCGGGAGGTCGGCCAGGTGCAGTTGGTAGAGGTCGATCCAGTCGGTGTCGAGGCGACGCAACGAGTCGTGGACGGCGCGTCGCAGGTAGGTCGGGGAGGCGTCCTTCCCGGTGGCCTGCCGGGCCTGCTCGTCGAAGGTGTAACCCCACTTGGTGGCCACCACTGCCTCGTGGCGACGGCCGGCGAGGGCCCGCCCGAGGATCCGCTCGCCGTGCCCGGCGCCGTACGTGTCGGCGGTGTCGAAGAACGTGACGCCGAGGTCCAGGGCGCGGCGTACGGCCCGGACGGACTCCTCGTCGTCGACGGCCCCCCAGCCCAGCGGGATGCTGCCCTCGGCCCACGGCCCGCCGATCGCCCAGCAGCCCATCCCGAGGGCACTGACCTCGATGCCGCTTCTGCCCAACCGACGGGTCGACCGGAGAATCCTCATGTCCGTCAATGTTCCGGGCATCGAGTGGCAGACGTCCATCATGACCATCCTTACGGGCGGTCGGGGCCCCACGGATCATCGACGACGCGGCCGCGTTCGGGCCGGGAAGGTTCGGCCACGCCGACCACCAAACGACCCGACGACACAGCGGGTTGCGGTGGCGCACGGAAGACGGCAGGCGCGGTCGGGTCAGGTGGGCCAGGCGCGGACGAGCAGGTCCCGGGTGTCGGTGAGCAGCTGGGGCAGGACCTTCGTCTGCCCGATCACCGGCATGAAGTTGGCGTCACCGCCCCAGCGGGGCACCACGTGCTGGTGCAGGTGGGCGGCGATCCCGGCACCGGCGACGCCGCCCTGGTTCATCCCGAGGTTGAACCCGTGGGCGCTGCTGACCTGGCGGATCACCCGCATCGCGGTCTGGGTGAAGGTGGCCAACTCGATCGTCTCGGCCGGGTCGAGGTCGGTGTAGTCGGCGACGTGCCGGTACGGGCAGACCAGCAGGTGCCCCGGGTTGTACGGGTAGAGGTTGAGCACCACGAAGACCCGTTCGCCCCGGGCGACGACCAGGCTGTCCTGCTCGGCCAGCCCCGGGGCGAGGCAGAACGGGCAGCCGGTGGGCTGTTCGTAGCCCCCCTCCGGCCGGTCCTCGCCGGAGATGTAGGTCATCCGGTGCGGTGTCCAGAGCCGATCCAGCCCGTCGGACATGCTCCTGTCGCTGTGCCCCGCCGCCCCAGTCACACCGGGGATCCTACGACCCGGGGTCGACGGGCACCGCACCCGGCCGTGCCCGCCGGTGTCCCCGGCGGGCACCGGCGTCTCACTCGGCCAGGGCGGAGGGGCCGGCGTTGCTGCGGGAGCGGACCACGTCCAGGACGTGGGCGACGGCCTCGGCGACCGGCACCCCGTTGCGCTGCGAGCCGTCCCGGTACCGGAACGAGACGGTCTCCGCCGCCACGTCCTCGTCCCCGGCGATCACCATGAAGGGGATCTTCTGCTGCTGGGCGGTACGGATCTTCTTCTGCATCCGGTCGTCACCGGCGTCGACCTGGGCCCGGATCCCCTCGGCCCGCAGGGCGGCGGCGAAGTCCTGCAGGTAGCCGGTGTGGTCGTCGCGGATCGGGATGCCGACCACCTGGACGGGGGCCAGCCAGGCCGGGAACGCCCCGGCGTAGTGCTCGGTGAGCACCCCGAAGAACCGCTCGATCGACCCGAAGAGGGCCCGGTGGATCATTACCGGGCGCTGCCGGGTGCCGTCGGCGGCCTGGTACTCCAGGCCGAACCGCTCCGGGAGGTTGAAGTCGACCTGGATGGTGGACATCTGCCAGGTCCGACCGATGGCGTCCTTGGCCTGGACGGAGATCTTCGGGCCGTAGAAGGCCGCGCCGCCCGGGTCGGGCACCAGGGTCAGGCCGGACTCCTCGGCGGCGGAACGCAGCGCCTCGGTGGCCCGTTCCCAGTTCTCGTCGGTGCCTACCGACTTCTCCGGGTTGCGGGTGGACAGCTCCAGGTAGAAGTCGTCGAGCCCGTAGTCGCGCAGCAGTTCGAGCACGAAGGCGAGCAGCGACTTCAGCTCGCCGGCCATCTGCTCCTCGGTGCAGAAGATGTGCGCGTCGTCCTGGGTCATGCCACGGACCCGGGTCAGACCGTGCACCACCCCGGACTTCTCGTACCGGTAGACGGTCCCGAACTCGAACATCCGCAGCGGCAGCTCCCGGTAGGAGCGACCCCGGGACCGGAAGATCAGGTCGTGCATCGGGCAGTTCATCGGCTTGAGGTAGTAGTTCGCTCCCTCCACCTCCATGGGGGGGAACATCCCGTCGGCGTACCAGTCGAGGTGCCCGGAGACCTCGTACAGGTTGCCCTTGGTGATGTGGGGGGTGTTGACGAAGGCGTACCCGGCCTGCTCGTGCTTGATCCGCGAGTAGTTCTCCATCTCCCGGCGGATGATGCCGCCCTTGGGGTGGAAGACCGCCAGGCCGGAGCCCAGCTCGTCGGGGAAGCTGAACAGGTCCAGGTCGACACCGAGCTTGCGGTGGTCGCGCCGGGCGGCCTCCTCCAACAGCTTCAGGTACGCCTTCAGTTCGTCCCGGGTCGGCCAGGCGGTGCCGTACACCCGCTGCAACTGCGGGTTCTTCTCCGAACCCCGCCAGTACGCGGCGGCCGACCGCATCAGCTTGAACGCGCCGATCAGGCGGGTGGTCGGCAGGTGCGGGCCCCGGCAGAGGTCCGACCAGCAGACGGTGTCCTCCTTGGCGGCGAGGTTGTCGTAGATGGTCAGCTCACCACCGCCGACCTCCATCACCTCGGAGGAGTCCAGGCCCTCCCCCTTGACGTCGATGAGTTCCAGCTTGAACGGCTCGTCGGCCAGCTCGGTCTTCGCCTCGTCCAGGCTGTCGAACCGGCGACGCCGGAACCGCTGGCCGGACTTGACGATCTCCTGCATCCGCTTTTCGACCTTGGCCAGGTCGTCGGGCTGGAACGGCTTGTCGACGGCGAAGTCGTAGTAGAAGCCGTTCTCGATGGGGGGGCCGATGCCGAGCCTGGCGTCGGGGAAGACGTCCTGGACCGCCTGGGCGAGCACGTGGGCGGTCGAGTGGCGCAGCACGTTCAGCCCGTCCGGGCTGTCGAGGGTGACCGCCTCGACGGTGGTCTCCTCGGCGGGCGCCCAGTCCAGGTCCCGCAGCTGTCCCTGCGGGTCGCGGACCACGACGACGGCCTTCGGGCCGTTCGTCGGCAGGCCGGCTGCGGCCACCGCGTCGGCCGCCGTGGTCCCGGCGGCGACGACGACGGGGTCGGCCACTGCGGGGGTACGGGGTGCTGACACGGTGACTCCTCCGGACAAAGGGTTACGGACAGGGCCGACGGGCGGCCCCTGAGATGCTATCGGTCCCGCCCCGCCCCCCTCCCGGCGGGAAAGGAACCCCGGGCCCGGTTCCCGCCCCGATTGAACCTTTCCGGGCTCGCACCCGAACTACTCGGGTGTGGCCGGAGTCGGTACGGCCACCGCGACCCGACACCGATGGGGAGGCCGATCGCAATGACCCGTAGCGACATCCGGTGGAGCCGGACCGGACCGCTGGCCGCCCTGGCGGTGGCGGTCGTGGGGGTCCTGGCCTGGCCGGGCGCGGCGGTGGCGGCGGACGTGACGAGCACCCCGCTGCAGGCCCGGCAGGGCGATCCGGTGAAGTTCGAGATCGTGGTGCCCGAGGAGCGTCCCGGGACCCGGACCCGGCAGGTCGAGCTGCGGTTGCCGACCGACGCACCGGTCGCCGAGGCGTACCCGATGTCTGTCGACGGGTGGGCACCGAAGATCACCAGCCGGAAGCTGGACGAGCCGGTGGTGAGCCTGCACGGCCCCCGCACCGACACCGTCACCGCCTCGGTCATCTGGGTCCGGGTCGCCGGCGGCGGGGCGGGACCGCACCGTCTCACCGTCTCCATGGGCCCGTTGCCGCAGGCCGAACTGATGACCTTCGAGGTGGTGCAGACCTACTCCGACGACACCGTGGTCCGCTGGGCCGACCCGGCGGGCGGGCCGCACCCGGCCCCGGTGCTGACCCTGCTGCCCCCGGCGGCCGGGTCGGCGGAGCACGGGGGTGGGGTGCACGCCCACCCGACGCTCAGCTCCCGCCTCGCCGAGCCGCACGAGTTCGGCGGATCGGCACCGTACGAGCCGGCCGACGAGGGCTGGTTGAGCGCCGACGTCCTGCTCGGCGGCGGGCTGTTGGCCGGGCTCGGCGGCGGGGTGGCGTTCGGGTGGCTGGGCAGCCGCTGGTTCCGGCGTTCCGGCGGGGACGACGACTCCGCGACGGGTCAGGACACCCAGTCCGGCAGCGGCTCCCGGGAGGCCAGCCAGGCCGACGGGACCCCGCCGGGTGTCCCCACGCCGGTGTGCGCGGCCACCACCGATCCGGCGACGGCGGCAGTGGTGTCGACGTCACCGCCGACGGACACGCAGGCCCGTACCGCCGCCGGGTAGTCGACGAGGTGCGTGGCCGCGACCCACAGGGTGAAGGGCACCGTGTCCTGGGCGACGGCCCGGGAGCCGTTGCCGAGGGCGTCGGCGGCGTCGGCCACCGGACGACCCAGGAGTGCGGCGGCGCGGCGTACCCCGTGGTGGACCTCGGTGCCGGGGTCCAGCGCGGCGGCCACAGCGGCCAGCAGCCGGTCCGGGGACGGGCGGTCGTCGGTGAGGCG
>NZ_JBEPEQ010000082.1:0-27146 GCF_040300925.1 Micromonospora sp. NPDC000207 | reverse complement strand
CCGGCCCGGCCGGGGTGGCCGCCTGCGCACCCGGGGTCGGGGCGGGGGAGCCGAACGGCGGTGCCGACTGCGGCTGCGGCGCGGCGAACGGGGACGGCTGGGCACCGAACGGCGGCGCGGACTGGGGAGCGCCGAACGGCGGCGCGGACTGCGGCGGGGAGTGCTGGGCACCGAACGGCGGAGCCGACTGGGGAGCGCCGAACGGCGGCGCGGACTGCGGTGCGGACTGCTGGCCGCCGAAGGGGGGTCCGGAGTGCTGCGAGGACGGCTGGGCACCGAAGGGCGGAGCCGAGGCGGGGTTCGCGGACTGCGGGTAGCCGTACTGGCCGGCCTGCGGGTATCCGCCCTGCTGACCGGGGTTCGGGTAACCCCCGGGCTGCTGCGGCCAACCGGGCTGGGGCTGGCCGTACATGCCGGGCTGTGAGACCGGCTTCGGGAACAGGGTGCGCCAGATCTGGTAGACCAGGAACGCCGCGAACCCGAACAGGGCCAGCCAGGCGACCCGGCCGAGAACCCCGAGCAGCGCGTTGAGCACGTCTGCGGCGGCCAACCGACCCACCGTCCAGATCAGGAAGGTCAACGCGCCGAGGACCGCGCCGAACGCGTACTGCCCGAGCGCCGCCTGGATGATCAGTTTGGCCTTCGGCACCACCGGCTGCACGTGCGTGGCCAGGAGCACCGCGAGCAGCGGCAGGACGGTGGCCTCCAGCCCGATGAAGCTGCCGTAGGTGCTGCCGGCGCGGGTGGTGAAGTCCCCGTGGCTCGGGGCGAGCAACCTGATCAGGCCGATGAACAGCAGCACCGCGTTCGCGCCGAGGAGCACGAATGCGCCGATTTCGCGGAGTGGCTTGGTCGCTTGACTGGCCTGCGGCGCGTCCGGTGACGCGGGCTCGGCGGGGCTGTTCACGAGCTCCCCCTCGAAGGGTGTTGATGGACGGTTGCGGACGTGAGCCTAGTCTCTGCGGGCGACCCCGAGCCCATGGCGTCTCGTAGGCGAGGATGGGAACCATGCACATCGTGGTTCTGGCCGGCGGCATCGGCGGGGCGAGGTTCCTGGTCGGGGTCCGGGCGTACGCGCGCGCCGTCGGCGCCGAGGTGACCGCCGTGGTCAACGTCGGCGACGACCTGCGCCTGCACGGACTGAAGGTCTGCCCCGACCTGGACAGCGTCATGTACACCCTGGGGGGCGGGGCGGACCCGGACCGGGGTTGGGGTCGGGTCGCCGAGACCTGGACCGTCAAGTCGGAGCTGGCGGCGTACGGCGCGGAGCCCACCTGGTTCGGCCTGGGCGATCGGGACATCGCGACGCACCTGGTCCGGACCACCATGCTCGACGCCGGGTACCCCCTGCACGCTGTCACCGAGGCGCTGGCCGCCCGGTGGCAGCCGGGGGTACGGGTGCTGCCGGCGACCGACGACCGGCTGGAGACGCACGCGGTGGTCAGCGGGGCGGGTCACGACGTCGACGCCCCGCCGACCTCCACCGCCGAGCAGCGGGCCATCCACTTCCAGGAGTGGTGGGTGCGGTACCGGGCCCGGATCGACACCCACCGGTTCGTCTTCGTCGGGGCGGACACGGCGACCCCGGCCCCCGGGGTCCTGGAGGCGGTCGGCTCCGCCGACGTGGTGCTGGTCGCGCCGAGCAACCCGGTGGTCAGCATCGCCCCGGTGCTGGCCGTACCCGGGCTTCGGCAGGCGCTCGTCGAGGCCCCGGGGCGGGTGGTGGGGATCTCACCGATCATCGGGGGTGCCCCGGTCCGGGGGATGGCCGACCGCTGTCTGGAGGTGCTGGGGGTGGAGTGCAGCGCCGCCGGGGTCGGTCGCCTCTACGGCAGTCGCCGCACCGGTGGTCTGCTCGACGGATGGCTGGTCGCCGAGGAGGATGCGGCGACTGTGGTACCGGAGGTGACTGTTCGCGCGGCACCTCTGCGGATGACCGACGAGGCCGCGACGACGGCGATGGTACGGGCGGCATTGGAGCTGACGTGAGACTGGAAATCCTGCCGGTGCTCGGCATCGGCGACGTGTCCGAGGGCGACGACCTGGCGGCACTGATCGGCAACGCCGCTCCCTGGCTGCGCGACGGGGACGTCCTGGTGGTCACCAGCAAGATCATCTCGAAGGCGGAGGGACGGCTCGTCGACGTGCCCGCCGACGGCCCGGAACGGCTCGCCGCCAGGGACGAGGTGCTGGCTGCGGAGACGGTCCGGGTGGTGGCCAGCCGGGGGGCGACCAGGATCGTGCAGACGCACCACGGTTTCGTGATGGCAGCCGCCGGGATCGACGCGTCGAACGTCGCCAAGACCCAGCTCGTGCTGCTCCCCCGGGACCCGGACGCCTCGGCCCGGACGCTCCGGACCGAACTGAGGGACCGGTACGACGTCGAGGTCGCCGTCATCGTCAGCGACACCATGGGGCGGCCGTGGCGCAACGGGTTGACCGACGTGGCGCTCGGGGTGGCCGGGATGTCTGCGCTGCGCGACCACCGGGGTGAGGTCGACCCGTACGGCAACGAGTTGAGCCTGACCCAGATGGCGGTGGTGGACGAACTGGCCGGCGCGGCCGAGCTGGTCAAGGGCAAGTGCGACCAGGTGCCGGTGGCGGTGGTCAGGGGTTACCTTCCTGCGGCCGACGGGGACGACGGACCGGGTGCGGCGACCCTGGTCCGGGACGCCTCGCTCGACCTGTTCTCCCTCGGCACCGCCGAGGCGACGGCCGTCGGGCTGCGGGCGGCCGCCACCCTGCCGGACCGGCAGACGGTCCCGGCCGACCCGGAGCAGGCGGCCGACCCGGCGGCGGTCCGGCGGGCGATCGCCACGGTGGCCGAGGTGGTCGCGCCGGGAACCACCTTCACCCTCGTCGACGACGAGGTACGCGCCACGCTGGTCGCCACCATGCCGCAGTGGCCGACCGGTGCTACCGGACTGGTGCTGGCCTCCCCGGCCGACCCGACCTCCCCCGCCGCCCTGGTCCGGTTCGGGGCGGACGTGCAGCGGCTCCGCACCGCCCTGGCCGCCGAGTCGGTGGCGTCCGTACCGCTGCCGCCGCCGGTGGACGGCACCGCCGTCGCCGCCCTCGCCCTCTGATCAGCCCCGGTCGGGCCGACCGGTGTCGACCGGTCGGCCCCGGGGTCCTCAGACGAGGTTCTCCTCGCCCCGTTCCTTCAACTCGTCGACGAGCGCCTTGACGTCCTGGGCCCGGTCCCGGGGGCAGACCAGGACCGCGTCGGCGGTGTCCACCACGATCACGTCGTGCAGGCCGAGGACGCTCACCAGGCGCCCGGACTGCGGCACCAGCACCAGGCCGGTGCTGTCCTTGATCAGGACTCCGGGCTTGCCCTCGGCACCGAGGACGACGTTGCCGTCGGCGTCGGCGGGGAGGACGTCGCCGAGGGTGTGGAAGTCCCCCACGTCGTTCCAGCCGAAGTCGCCGGGGACGGTGGCCACCCGACCGGCCTCCGCCGCGCCCTCCATCACCGCGTAGTCGACGGAGATCTTCGGCAGGGTGGGCCAGACGGTGCCCAGGACCTCGTCCTGCTCCGGGGTGCCCCAGGCGGCGGCGATCGCGGTGATGCCGGTGTAGAGGGCGGGCTGCTGACGGGCCAGTTCGGCCAGGAAGACGTCGACCCGCCAGACGAACATGCTGGCGTTCCAGAGGTGCCGCCCGGAGCGGAGGTACGCCTCGGCCACCTCGGCGGCCGGCTTCTCCTTGAACTCGGCCACCGGCCGGAGTGGACCGACGTCGGTCGGGTCGCCGGTCTCCAGGTAGCCGTACCCGGTCTCCGGGCGGGTCGGGGTGATCCCGACCGTCATCAACAGCCCCTGCTCGGCGCCGCGTACCGCCTCCCGGACGGTCTCCGCCCAGCGTTGCGGGTCCCCGATCAGGTGGTCGGCGGCGAAGGAGCCCATCACCGCCTTCGGGTCGCGCAGCGCGATGACCCCGGCGGCCAGGGCGATGGCGGCACAGGAGTCTCGTGGGGAGGGCTCCACCAGGATGTTCTGCTCGGGCAGCCCGGTCAGCTGTCGGGCCACCGATGCGGCGTGCGCCGCCCCGGTCACCACCAGCGTGCGCTCGGGCGTGGTCAGCGGGGCCAACCGGTCGACAGTCGCCTGGAGCAGCGAGGCCGAGGTGCCGGTGAGCGGGTGGAGGAACTTGGGGTGGCCGGCACGGGACAGCGGCCACAGACGTGTGCCGCTACCCCCCGCCGGAATGACGGCGTAGAGCATCACCACATCATGCCCGAACCGCCACGGGGCGGACGCTTCCTCACGCCGACCGGGATCGAACTCTCAGGAACGGGCCCGACTCCACGCCGCGATGTGCACCTCGGCGCTGGACGCCCAGGTGAACTCCTTCGCCCTGTCGAAACCCGCCTTCGCCAGGGTGAGTCGCCGCTGCTCGTCGTCGAGCAGGGCGGCCAGGTCGGTGGCGATCTGGTCCGGGTCCTCACTGGTGTACGCCACAGCGTCGCCCCCCACCTCGGGAAGGGAGAGCCGGGGGGTGGTGAGGACCGGGGCGGCGCAGGCCATCGCCTCCAGGATCGGCAGACCGAAACCCTCCCCGTAGGACGGGTACGCCGCGACGAGCGCCCCGCCGAGGAAGCCGGGCAGGTCGGCGTAGCGCAGGTAACCGGGGCGCAGCAGGCGCAGGTGCGAGGGGACCTCGGCGACAGCCCTGTCGATCTCGTCGTCGTGCCCCTGTCCCCCGGCGACGACGAGGGCCGGCGGGTCGGCCCGGTCGGTCACCGCCCGAGCCCAGCCCCGGATCAGGTTGGGGACGTTCTTGCGCGGCTCCTTCGCCCCGAGGAAGGCGACGTAGCTGCTCCCGCCCAGCCCGAGCCGGGCCCGGACCCGGGCCTTCTCCTCCTCGCCGGGGGCGTGGAAGGCGGAGTGGTCCACACCGTGGTAGGCGACGTCGATCCGGGTCGGGTCGGCGTCCAGGAGCCGGATCAGCTCGTCCCGGGTGGCCTTGCTCGGCACGATCACCCGGTCGGCCCGGCGCAGGGAGGTCTTGATCGCGCTACGGAAGAAGGTCCGGCGTGACTTGTCGTAATGCTCCGGCTCGGTGAAGAAGGTCGCATCGTGCACGGTGACCGTGACCGGACAACCGGCCCGCAGTGGACAGGTGTAGAACGGCGAGTGCAGAACCTGGGCACCCACCTGCTGCGCGAGCAGTGGCAGGCCGGTCTGCTCCCAGGCCAGTCGGGCGGGCCGGTGGGCGACCGCCGCCGGAGCCGCGATGATCTCCGCCCCCGGCAGCATCCGGCTGTATCGCTCCAGATCGGTACGGAGGCTCACCACCGCCAGGTCCACCCCGGAACCACAGACCTTTCCCAGGGCACCGAGCAGGCCGTCGACGTATCGACCGACGCCCCCACGGTCGGCGGGGACACTTGTGGCGTCGATGAGCACGCGGGGCGGGCGACCGGCGGTCACGGGGCGACTCCTTGCACTTCGTTACTGTCGGGCTGGTACTTCGGCGCTGTCGGAACTCGTACAGCGGCGCTGTGGGGAACGCCACTTCCGAGCAAGCCTACGCCGCTGCCCGGCACCACTGCTGACTGCGACCCGACCGTACGCCGACTTGTCGTTGTCGGTTCTTACGTGGACCGGCGGCGTATCGTTCGCGACGATGGCCGACAACATTGCCCGGGTCTTCGCCGACGCGATCGCACCCGACCCCGCCCGACCCCTACTGACCTGGTACGACGACGCCACCGGCGAGCGGACCGAAATCTCCGGTGCGACAGCCGCCAACTGGGTGGCCAAGACCGCCAACCTCCTCGTCGACGAGGCCGCCGTCACCCACGGTGATCCGGTCGGGGTGCTGTCACCCCCGCACTGGCAGACGGCTGCGGTGCTGCTGGGCTGCTGGGCGGCCGGGACGACGGTGGCCGACTCGCCGGGTCCGGTCGAGGTGCTCTTCGCCGCCGCCGACCGGGTCACCGAGGCCGACGCCTGGCCCGCCGGCGAGCGGTACGCCCTCGCCCTGCACCCCCTCGGCCTCCCGCTGCGGGTGGTGCCGGACGGCTTCGCCGACTACGTGAACGCGGTACGGGTCCACGGGGACCACTTCGGCGGAGCCCCGGCCGGGCCGCAGGACACCGCACTCCTGACCCGCGCCACCGCCCGCGCCGCGCAGCTGGGCATCCCCTCGGGCGGGCGGGTCCTGATCGACACCGCCCGTCATCCGGACCCGGTCGACTGGCTCCTGGCTCCCCTGGTGGCCGGTGCCTCCACCGTCCTCTGCGCCCACCTGGACCCGGAGAAGCTCGCCGCCCGCACCCACACCGAACAGGTCACCCACACCCTCGCCTGACGGTTGCGCCAGCATCCGTCAGGGGGTGGGGCCGCACCCGTCACAGGGTGCGAGAGCACCCCGTCAGGGGGTGGAGCGGCCGGCGGCGAGGGTGGCGAAGGCGGTCAGGGACTCGGGGTTGGCGAGGGCACCCTGTGCCGCCGCAGCGTCGACCGGAGTACCGGTGAGGATCTTCTTGACCGGGACCTCCAGCTTCTTCCCGGAGAGGGTCCGAGGCACCGCGCGGACCTGGTGGATCTCGTCGGGCAGGTGCCGGGGCGAGAGCGAGGTCCGCAGTTCCCTGGCGATGGTGCGGCGCAGCGCGTCGTCGAGCTCCAACCCCGGGGCGAGCACCACGAACAACAACAGCTCCCCCGCGCCGCCCTCGTCGTCCTCCAGGTGGACCACGACCGAGTCGACGACCTGGTCGAGCCCCTCCACCACTGAGTAGAACTCGGCAGTGCCGAGGCGTACCCCGCCCCGGTTCAGGGTGGCGTCGGAACGACCGGTGATCACGCAGCCGCCCCGCTCGTTGATGGTGATCCAGTCGCCGTGCCGCCACACACCCGGATAGAGGTCGAAGTACGCCTCCCGGTAGCGGGTGCCGTCGTGGTCGTTCCAGAACCCGACCGGCATGCTCGGCATCGGTGCGGTGATGACGAGTTCACCAAGCTCACCGACGACCGGTACGCCGTCGGTGCCCCGGGCCTCCACCTTCGCCCCGAGCGCCCGACAGGCGATCTCCCCGGCGTAGACGGGCAGCAGTGGCACCCCGCCGACGAAACCGGTGCAGACATCCGTACCGCCGGAGAGGGACTGGAGCTGGAGGCGGTCGTTGACGGCGGCGTACACCCAGGTGAAGCCCTCTGCGGGCAGCGGGGCGCCGGTCGAGCCCAGGCCGCGCAGCGCGGACAGGTCGGCGACCTCCCTCGGGACCAGACCGGCCTTGCGACAGGCCAGCAGGAACGGCGCCGAGGTGCCGAAGTAGGTGGTCCCGGTCTCCTCGGCCAGCCGCCAGAGCGCCCCCAGGTCCGGGTGGCCGGGGTTGCCGTCGAACAGGACGATCGCCGACCCCACGGCCGGGCCGGAGACCAGGAAGTTCCACATCATCCAGCCGGTGGTGGTGAACCACAGGAACCGGTCGCCGGGGCCCAGGTCGTGGTGCAGGGCGAGCATCTTCAGGTGCTCCAGCAGGATGCCCCCGTGCCCGTGCACGATCGGTTTCGGCAGGCCGGTGGTGCCCGAGGAGTAGAGCACGTAGAGCGGGTGGTCGAAGGGGACCGGGGCGAAGGTCGACGGCTCGTCGGTCTCCGCCGCCAACTCCGCCCAGGACAGCATCCCCTCCGGGGGCTCCCCCGCCGGGTCGAGGTACCCGATCGTCACCGCGTGCGTCAGCGACGGCAGGGCGGCCCGGATCGCGGCCACCTCGCCGCGCCTGTCGATCGGCTTCTCGCCGTACCGGTAGCCGTCCACGGCGACGAGCACCTTCGGCTCGATCTGCTGCCACCTGTCGGTGACGCTGCGGGTGCCGAACTCGGGGGCGCAGGAGGAGAAGATCGCGCCGACGGCGGCGGTCGCCAACAGCAGGACGTACGTCTCGGGGATGTTGGGGGCGTACGCGGCCACCCGGTCGCCCGGTCCGACACCGAGCCGCCGCAGCCCGGCCGCCACCCGGCGGACCCGGTCACGCAGTTCGGCGGCGGTGAGGGTCTCGGGTGCCCGGGTCTGCCCGTGGGCGATCACCACCGGGTCGTCGTCGGCGAGCCCCGGCATCCGCAGGACGTTCTCGGCGTAGTTGAGCCGGGCCCCCGGGAACCACCGGGCACCGGGCATCTCCGCCTCGGCCAGGGCCGAGGTGGGCGCGGTGGCGGCGACGACGTCGAAGTGCTCCCAGATCGACTGCCAGAAGGCGTCCGGATCGGTCACCGACCACTGCCACAGGTCGTCGTACCCGACGAACTCCAGCCCTCGTTCGTCCCGCAGCCAGCGTAGGTACCGACCGATCCGGGACCGTTCCCGTACGTCCGCCGGAGGCGTCCACAGCACGTCACCCACCGCTCATCCCCCTTCGGGCCCGGTACCAACCTGTCGCACATCCCGTGACGCCATCTTGCCCTATGATCCTCAGAAAGGAAGGGCCCCCTCTTAACGCATACGGTAGAGAAGGGTCCCCTCCTGCCATAGACCCCGGATTTCGGCGGCGACGACAGGGCCGGTCAGCCCTCGCGGTGGGCCTGGATAGCCCGGCGACGGGCCAGGCGGTGCGCCCGACGGATCTCCGCCTCCCGGAACCGCCGCTCGTCCTCCGGTGCCCCCGGCAGCACCGGCCGGACCGGCCGGGGGGCGCCACCCACGTCGACGCCGACGAAGACCAGGTACGCGGTGGCGACCCGGACCGGCTCGTCCTCGGCCGAGTCCCACCGCTCGGCCACCACCTTCACCCCGACCTCCATCGAGGTCTGCCCGGCCCAGTTCACCTGCGCGTGGGCGTGCACGAGGTCTCCGACCCGAACCGGCTCGGAGAAGACGATCTCGTCGATAGCGGCGGTGACGGCGGTCCCGCCGCTGTGCCGGGCGGCGGCGGCCCCGGCGACGTCGTCGACGAACTTCATCAGGACGCCGCCGTGCACGGTCCCGTAGAGGTTGACATCGACCGCAGTCATGATGCGACTCAGGGTGACCCGGGAGTACGACGTGGGTTTACCCGAGGCGGCGAAGGAGTGCTCGGTCATGCCGGAAACGGTACGGTGCGCCAATGCGACATCTGTGGAGCTTCCTCGCCGGCCTGGCGGTGGCACCGGTCACCTGGGTCCTTGTCACACTCGGACAGGACGGGTCGAGCCGCACAGTCGGCCGTTGGGTCGAGGTCGGGGCCTTCAACACTGCCAACCTGATCGAGCCCGCCGTGTACCTCGGCGTCGGCGCGATCCTGCTCGGTCTGCTGGGTACGCTGCGGTTCTCCCCGCTCGGCCCGCTCGTCGCCGGGCTGCTGCTCGTCACTCCGTACGTCGGGATGCTCGTCGCCCCCTTCCAGGTCCGGGACCGGATCCCGCAGGGGTGGTCGGTCTTCGGTGATCCGCTGCCGCTGGAGCTGCCTGTCGACAACGGCACGCTCTTCCTGATCGGCGTGATGCTGGTGATGGCCACGTTCAGTCGTCAGCGGTGGCGGCGGTGGCCCCGTACGGGTGCTGCGGTGACCCCGCCGGCAGCGGCACCGCAGCCCGAGCCGCAGCCGGTGCACGAGGAGCCCACCTACACCGACTGGCCGCCCGCGCCGACGACGGACCGGGACACCGCTCCCCTCACCCTCGGATACCCGGACGACACCCCGACCGAGCCGCTGCCCCGCCGCACCGCCGGTGCGTCGCCGTGGTCCGACCCGCCGCGCGGGGGACGTCGGACCGACGACACCTTCGACGACAGGTAGCCCCGGTCGGCGGCGCCACCGGTGGGTGGGCCGGAAACGCACCCCGCCCACCGTCGGCCCGCCGGAAACGCACCCCGCCCACCGTCGGCCCGCCGAGCCTCCCGCCGACCGTCCGGGTGGGTGGCCCGTCCGGGTGAGTCGGGTTTCCAACCGGCCGGCGGTATCCACGCATTGCCACGTTTCACTACAGTCAGCAGCTATGCGGACGCCATCCGTCAACCTGCGCCGGGTTCTCGCGGCGGTGGCGGTCGCCGTGGCCGCCGTACCCGTCGTCGCCTGGTCCTACCAGGCTGTCACCCGGCCGCCCGGCACCGACGACGGAGCCCGGGTCTACTGCCTGGCCGCAGAACGCCGGGCCGACCTCGTCGACGCCGCCTCGGCGCTCGGTCTGGCCTCCGCCTCCCCCACCGACGGTCAGTTGCGTTGGCACGACCGGCAGGGCGGCCCCGACCAGTGGCGGCAGGACCGGCCGGCGGACTTCGACAGGGCCTGTCTGGCCCTGATCTCGGCTGCGGGGCGGGCCGGCGGGGGCGGCGGCGGGCCGTCCCCGTGGGCCACCCTGACGCCTTCGCTGGTGCTCGCGGCGGCGAGTGCGGCGCTGGCCGCCTGGTTCAGCCACCGGCTGGCCACCGTCGGGGTCCGGCGGGCCGAGGCCGACACGCTGCGGGCGGCGGCCCGGCAGTACCGGCTCGCCGTGGAGCCGCTGCTGCGCCACGTGGAGGAGGCATTACCCGGCCTGCTGCCGAACCCGGAGGAGATCCGCCGGGGCCGGCAGGAGCTGGCGAGCCGTCTTCGGGCGGTGGCGGACGCCCGCCGGAGCTGGGGGCTGCCCCGCCGACTCGCCACCGCCCTCGACGAACGACCCGACGGTCCGCTGTACGACGCCCCGCGCGGCAGCGCCGGGGCCGACCTGCGGTCGACGTGGGTGCAGCACCGACGCACGGAGCTGAACCGGTTGGAGGCGGAGGTGGGGCAGGTGGCCCAGGCGGTGGAGAGTCCCGGTGTCCTGCCCGGCCGGACTCCGGCGGGCCTGCGATGACCGGCGACGGGCTGCCCGGGCAGCCTGCCGAACCGTCCGAGGAGCATGCGGTGAGCGGCGACCCGTCCGAGGAGTGTGCGGTGAGCGGCGACCCGTCCGAGGAGTGTGCGGTGAGCGGCGACCCGAGCGCGGGGACCCCACCGAATCCGTTCGCGGTGCCCCGGTTGTTCGTCGAGACCGATCCGCTCAATCCGCTGCGGCACGAGGAGCACCTCGACTACTACGTCGCAGTGGACCACACCGAGGAGTCGTTCCAGGACTTCCAGAAGCGGTTCCAGGACGTCGCGGACCTGCTCCACGAGGGACGACTGGTGCTTGTCAGCGGGGAGAAGGGGTGCGGCAAGACCACCCTGATCAACCGCTGCGCACACTGGTTACGCGGTCGGATCGAGGCCGACAGGCAGGACGTCGAGGTGGTCGACCTGACCCGGGAGGCACAGGACAGCGACACCATCCCGGTACGCCGTAGCAACGTCAGCCGGGCCCTGGTGGACAACCTCCACGCGCTGACACTGCTCAAGAGCGACCTGGTCTACGAGACCCGGGACGACGCCGACAGCACCTACCGGAACCTGCCCACCTGCCTGGCGGCCGGCCAGTGGCTGATCGTGCTACTGCCCCGCGCGGAACTGGCGGAGGAGTTGCGGTACTACGCGGTCCGCGCCCCGAAGCGGATGGTGTTCTTCGCCGAGACCACCCCCGAGGTGGGCACCCAGCACGCCCCCGGGCGGACGATCCGGCTACAGGTCGACGCCTTCGAGCACGAACACGCCACCCTCTTCGCCACCGACCGGCTGCGCCGGCTGCCGACCGGTACCCTTCCGCCCCTGGCCCCGACGGCGCTCGACGAGTTCCTCCAGGACAATCGAAAGACGACGATCGGCGAGATCCAACGGTTACTCTTCGGGGTGTACGAGACACTCCGGGTGCAAGAAGACCGACCGGATGAGGTGACCTGGAACCACCTTGCCCGACACTTCATCAGTGTGTCCCGCCGCCTCAGGGAGCAACCGTGATGGACGCGCACGCACCGGACCCGACCGGCGCGGTCAATCCCTACCCGTCGAGCGCCGTCGCGCAGATCGCGGATGCCGGTTCGAGCGTCGTGACCATACCCACTGTGGCGATCCAGCAGGCCACCGCAGTGATGGACGACTATCTGGCCGCCCTGCGGACCGCGCCCCGTACCCCGGCGGGTCGGGTCCTCGCGGTGGTCGGCGAACACGGTACGGGCAAGACCCATCTCGCCTCCCACCTGATCCGTCACGCCACCGACCACCTCGGCGGCGACCTCCAGTGGCTGCACCTCAACGCCCCGCCGGACACCTTCGTCTCGCTGTACCGGGCCCTCGCCGACAAGCTCACCGACCGTCGGGACGTCGTCGAACGCCAGGTCCGCCGCCTGTACGCCGACATCCTCGCCGTGGAGGTGAGCCGGTCCCGGGTGACGGCGCCGCTGGCGGAGTCGTTGCTCGACGGCACGCTGGATCCGGTGGCGGTGGTGGACACCTTCAACATGATGGAGAGCCGCCTCCTCGGTCAGCTCCGGGATCGGCTGCGGGAGGTGACCGACAACAGCGAGTTCGCTCGGGCGCTGACGCTGCTGCTCCGTGGTGGTTTCGAGAACCCGGTCTGGGACTGGATCGCCGGTCGTCCCCCGGCGGAGGTGCTCCGGGAACGGGGCATCACCAGCACCCTGACCGCGACGGAGACCAGCGCCCTCCAGGCGATGGGCGTCTTCGCCCTGCTGATCGGGTACGGCCCGAGGCCCTTCGTCCTGGTCGTCGACGAGCTGGACCAGCTGCTGACGGCGGCGGGCAGGGAGCGGGACGAGGCCCTCGACGCGTTCAAGGAACTGCTCCGGGTCTTCGCCGCCTCCAACACGTTCCTGATCATCGCCGGGCTGCCCGACCTGCTGGAGACGCTGCCCCGGGACGTCCGGGCCCGGACCGGCGAGCAGGTCGTCATGACCCCGCTGACGGTCGCCGAGGCCCGGGCGTACGTCCTGCGTCGGCAGGGCAACCGGTTGGCCCCGTTCACCGAGGAGACTGTCACCCAGGTGGTGGAGCTGGCCCACGGCGTACCCCGGCGGGTGATCTCGCTCTGCCACCGGCTCTGGGGGCGGTCCCGGGACCAGGGCACTGAGGTGACGGCGACGATGGTCCGGGAGGCGGCCCGGGACCTCTACGGCGGGCTGCGGGGAAACAACCTGCCCGCCGAGATCCGTCAGGTGCTCGTCGGTTCCGGCCTCGACTCGTACGTCCCGGACTATCCCCTCACCGAGAGTCCCGACAGCCGGATCGACTACTGGATCCCGGCCGGACGCGACGACGCCGGGTGCGGCATCCTCCTGGTCGGACCGCTGTTGGACGAGGGGGACGCGGCGGCGGTCGTGACCAGGGCGCAGACCGCCCACGCCCATCGGGACTGTGAACTCCTCCTGGTGGTGGTGGAGCCGGTGCCGGAGCAGTTCCGCGCCAGGGTGCGGGAGGCCGTCGGACGGGAACCGCTGGTGTACCGGCAGCGGTCCTTCGCCGACCAGCTCACCGCCGAGTTGAAGGCGATGGTCGGGCGGCTGGAGGAGCGTTACCCCCAGCAGGGACCGCTGGTGCCGGTGGCTCCGCACCTGGCCCGGCTGGATCGCCGCCAGTCGGCCACCCAGCACATGGTGGGTCTGCTCACCAGCGCCCTGCACGAGCTGCGGGTCCACAACGCCCAGCAGTTCACCGCGCTGCACCGGGAACTGCACGGCCTGCGCCCGTCGACGGCGGGGACCCCGGGGTCGGGCACCGGTCCGCCCTTCACCGGCCTGCCCGACCCGGTGCTCACCCTCCTCGACCGGGCCCTCACCGCCGCCGACCTGCACGCCCCGGTCGGTGCGCTGCTGGGTCGGATGTTCGACGACGACGAGGCGGGTCGCACCGCCCGCCAGGCGGTACGGGTCCGGATCCGCAACTCCCAGGTCCACTCGGCCGCCGGGGTGGCCGCCCTGCTCACCGAGCTGGTCGAGGCGTTCGGGCGGGCCGTGTCCGGCTGGTACGACGAGGTCCGGCGTACGGGGAGGCCGACCGTCGAGCAGTGGGAGCGGCTGGAGGAGATCTGCCAGATCTTCGACGTCGTCCACGAGTACCTCCCCGCGTACCAGCTGCGGACGTTGACGGACCTGACCGGCGGACCGGAGCGGCCGGAGGCCGACGGCGCCCTCGGTGACCTCAGCTCCCGGGTCCGTGACGAACTACGCTCCGCCCTCGCCGCCGGGGCCCGCTGACCGACCCGACCGGTCTCCCCGGCCGCCGCGTCCCCGGCCGATCGGCCGACATCGGCCGGTCGACGACATCGGCCGGTCGACGGCAGCGGCGGACCGGCGTCCTCCGTCGACCGGGCCGGGCCGTCGGTCAGCCGCTCAACTCCCTGCTCAGCAGCGCCACCCGTTCGTCCGACGAGGCGATCCCCTCCTGGGCGAGCGTGACGGCGAACAGGTACCGGTCGAGGCCCACCGGATAGCAGTAGAGCGCCCCCTCCTCGACGTCGAGGACCAGTCGGCGTACCCGGGAGCCGAGCGCCGGGTGGGCGGCCCGGACGACCATCCGCAGCAGCACGTCGATCTGCTGGCCGACCAGGCCGTAGAAGGCCCGACGCCGGCCCGGCCCGATGGTGTCCGCGAAGGGTTCCAACCGGTCGTCGTCGAGCAGGTCGGCGGTGGCCTCGACCTGGCCCGGTCGGCAGACCGCCGCGTAGTGCAGGGACTGCGGGTCGAGATGGTCGCGGCAGATCGTGGCGAGGTCGGCGTAGGACGAGTCGACCGCCCACATCCGGGCCCGTGGGGTTTTCGTCGTCCGCGTCTCCCCGTGCTCGACGGCGTCCGCGAGGACACCGAAGCGCAGCCATCCCCCGTAGTCGAGTGCGGGCTGACTGGTGGCATTGCGCAGCCGGTTGGCCAGCCGGGACAGGGCGACGTCGGCGGCCTGGACGCCCGACGGTCCCGGCTCCGCCCCGGCCGCCGGTACGCCCTCCGGGTGGACCATCGCCACCAGGTACTGCTCTCGACGGACCTGGAGGACGAACAGGGCACCCCGGACGGTGTGCAGCACGATCCGCAGGAGGTTCCCGCTGCGGGCCGGGCGCAGCTGGGCGTCCAGGTAGGTCATCACGTGCACCACGTCCCGGTCGACGAGCTGCCGTTCCTCGGCCGACAGGGTGGTGGAGTCGACGGTGTGGGGTGCGGAGTCCAACGCGAAGTCGCACACCCCGGTGCTGTACCGGGCGAGGTGCACGACGGCGGGAACCTCCCGCATCAGGTCGTCGCAGGCGTCGACGGCCCCCGGACGCCGACCGTCCAGGTGACTGCCGAGCACGACGGCGACGGGGCGACCGGCGGACTGCGGCGTACCCGCGTCACCGGTGGGGGCATCCGTGCTCATGTCTCCGGCACCTCCAGGTCGACGAAGTCGAACAGCGTCGGTCGTAGCCGGAAACCGTCGCTGGTCTCGCCATCGGTCAGCATCACCACCCGCAGCCGTCGGGCCGCCAGCAGGTGGGGGTGGTCGGGGCCGAGGAGGTTGCGTCCCTCGTCGAGCACCTCGCCCAGCAGCTTCTCCGCCGTCCCGAGGCGTCCCAGCACGCCGAGGTTGCCGGCCTGGTTGATCCGGGCCGCGAGGGTCCACGGATGGGACTCGCCGAGCCGGGAGGCAAGCCCGTCGGCAGCCACCCGCCCCTCCTTCGCCGCCTCGGTCGCCTCGACCTGGCGGATCAGCACGGCCCGTACGCTGCGACACAGGTGGACGAAGGGGTGGTCGTCGACGAGGTCGCGTTCGTACCGGGCCAGGCTGTCCTCGGCCAGCCGGACCGCCTTGTCGGTCTCCCCCGCCAGGTGGTAGTCGACAGCCAGACTGAGTCGGCAGGACTGCGCCTTGGGGCTGTCCTCGCCCAACAACCGGCGCAGCACCAGATGGGCCCGGCTGTTGAGGGCCTTCGCCTTGTCGAGGTAGCCACGACGTCGCTCGGTGACGGCCAGGTGCCGGACGGTCCGCAGCAGCAGCATGTCCTCCTCACCGTGGCAGGACACCCGACGCTGGTAGACGTCGGTCAACAGCCGGTACGCCTCGGTCGTCTCCCCCAGGTCGGTGAGGTACCGCCCCAGGTCACCGCTGAGCCGGAGGGTGTCGGGATGGTCCTCGGGGAACAACCGCAGCCGACGGCTCAGGGTCTGCCGCGCCACCCGGACCGCCTCGTCGGTCCGACCGGCCAGATGGTACGAGTTGGCGAGGTTGTACGCGGCGATCAACGTCTCCGGGTGGGAGTTGCCGAACTGGTCCCGGAACCCCCGCCAGGTGGCCTGGTCCTCGATCAGGGCGGGGCGGAACCGGCCGAGCCCGCGCAGGTCCCCGGCGAGGCCACGGCGGGCGACGAGGACCCGGGGATGGTCGGGTCCCAGCAGCGCCGCCCCGCGCTCCACCACCACCCGACTCAGGGCCAGGGCCTCGTCGTTGCGGCCGAGCATCCGGGTCACGTCGGCCAGCCGGGTGGCGAGCCGGAGGGTGATCTGGTCGGCCCAGTCGTGCCGGGTCAACCAGCGGTCCAGGACCGGACGCCACAGTCGCAGCGCCTCGGCCACCTCCCCCTCACCCCTGGCGATGAGGTGTTCGAGCTGTTCGACGAGGAACCGGCGGACCTCGTCCGGGTCGTCGACCGCCAGCGCACCGGAGCTGAGCAGGTGTCGGTGCAGTTCGTGCCGGAGCACCGAACCGGCGGCGGTGGTCCGGGGTGCCGCACCGGCCAGCCCGAGCAGGAACCGGTCCCGGGCGGCAGTACGCTGCGCCGGTTCCATCTCGTCCCGGACGATCGCCTGCACTGCCGGGTGCATGCGTACCAGGCCGTCGCTGCCCCAGGTCACGTCGAAGATCCGGTAGCGCAGACCGACTGTCAGCGCCCTGTCGACCTCCCACCCGTCGGCGCGCAGCAGCGCCGCGTCCTCCTCGTCGAGACCGGCAGCGACCTGGGCGCGTACCCGGCGGGACTGGGCCAGGGTGAGGGAGAGGCCGTCCGGCGCGGCGAAGGCGAACATCTGCGCCAGCACCACGGCGATCCGGCCGCTGAGCTCCTCGCCCATCAGCCGCAACGCCACCCTGACGATCCGTCCGGTGGCCGGTTCGGCCCGGGTCGACGGTGCCACCGCCGCCACGAACGCCTGCACCGCCGCGTCCACGGCCCGCTGGCCGGTCACCCGGTCCCGCTTGTCGAGCAGGATGCCGGCCTGGTCCAGCAGCCCGCAGGACAGCCACAGGTCGAGGGGGAAGCCGCCCACCGCCTCCACCACAGTCGCCGCCCCGGTGGTGGACAGGCCGGTGACCTGGCGGGTGAGCAGCCGTACCGCGTCGGGTGAGGTCAGCTCGCCGACTGCCACCTCGGGGTCGGACCCGGGTGGGCTGTCCCCACCCCGGGTCACCACGACGTGGCCGGAGCCCCCCGGCACCAGGCCGGTGAGGTCGGCCGGGTCCACGACCCCGTCGTACACCAGCAGCCACTGGTCTCCGGAGCCGGCCAGCTCCTTGAGTAGCTCCTGCACCGAGTTGCCCCGGGGGCCGAAGCCCACCCGCTCGGCCAACGCCGTGAGCGCCCGCCACAGGTCGTGCCGGTTCCCTGCCGGCAACCAGGCGACCAGGGCGTAGTCGGCGCGGAACCGGTCCACGTACGTCCGGACGAGGCTGGTCTTGCCCGCTGCGGCGGGCCCCCGCACCACCACCGGCTCGGTGCCGACCCCGGCCAGGAGCAGATCCCGGAGCCCGCCGAGTTCCCGGTCCCGGCCGACGAAGTCGCGCGGCGGCGCGGGAAGGCCGGGCACCGGTTCGTCCCGGCCGGTCCCGCCGGGGTAGCCGACCCGCCAGGCCCGGTGGGCCGGCACCGGGTCGAGGGTCGCCAGACCCAGTGCGCCCCGCAGCCGCCGGAGGGCCAGCTCCTCGGTGCACCCGGCGAGGTCGAGGACCCGCTCGGCGTCCGGTCGCAGCCCCGTCACCGGGAGGGTGCGGACCACCATCAGCTCGGCGTCGGGGCGGTCCCGCACCTGCTGGATCGTGGCGTCGAGCCAGTCGTCGTCGGTCTCCACCGGGGGTGGTGCCAGCACCCCGGAGTCTGGCGGCGTGGCGGGCTCGGGGTCGACCACGAGCACCACGAAGGGACCGTCGACGGCGGTCCCGCCCCGACTCCACCCCCGGACCCGTAACCCCAGTGCGACCAGGGCGCCGCGCAGCCAGTCCGCCCAGGGACGTTGGGCCTCCCGGTACGCCAGGCACACGGTCCCGCTCTCCTCGGCGGTCTGTCGGCCCAGCCCCCGCCGGTACCGGTCCCGGGCCGCGTCCGGCTCGGGCAGTGCCCGACTCACCTCACCGACGGTGACCAGGTCGAGCAGCGACCCGTACGCGTCGAGCACCCGGTCCCGGTGCGGGGACTCCTCCAGCAGGGCGGCGAGCGACGACCCGGGTGGACCGGGGATCTCCACCTGCGCGAAGTCGATGTCGAGGGTGGGCTCGTCGAGCGCCCCGAGGAACCGCTGCCGCACCTGGTCGGCGTAGCCGGTGACGGTGTCGGGTGGGCCGTCGAGGCCGGTGGTGGCGGCGATGATCCGCACCCCGGCCGGGGCGGCCCGGTGCACCTCACGGGCGACCGCCGCGACGGCTGCCAGCTCGGGTCGGCGGTACGGCAGGCAGACCACCACCGTGTCGCAGAGCACCGCGAGCCACTGCGCCACGGTCGGGGTGAACTCCGGAGCGTCGAGGAGGACGTCGTCGTACTCGGTGAAGCGGAGTTGGCGGCGCAGCTCCACCCGGAGGGCCTCTTCCGGACCGGCCCCGACCTGGGTCACCGAGGGCCACTCCACCACGTCGGGTACCGCCACCACGTCCAACCGGCCGGGGGCGACGGCGTACCGGCGCAGGCTGGTGCTGCCGGGGGCGAAGCCGGGCAGCGCGAACAGCAGCCCGGTCAGGCTGGTGGGGAGGTGGTCGGTGATCGCGGACTCTTCGGCGTAGAAGGAGCCGAGATGGTCGTGGACCCGCACTGCACCTCGGCCGGCGTCCACCACCAGGACCCGTCGACCCGCCCGGGCCAGCAGCAACGCCAGATTACCGACCATGTTGGTACGTCCGGTGAGCGTCGCCGCGGCCAGGAAGGCGCTCACCCTGGTCTCCACCGGGCCCGTCGCGGGCCTTCCACGCACCACTGTGGTCGACGGGGGACCCTCCCCGGCCGGATCCGCCTCCTCCGTCATGTCGTCCCTCCCCCTTGCTCTCCCGACCGGCGTCGGTGCGCCTGCGGTCGACCCGCCGTACCCCCGGGCGAGTCGTTGTTCTGGTTGGACCACCACAGGAACTCGGCGGTCGGCGTCCCGGTCTCGGTGATCAGCCGCCGTAGCGACCGGCGGAGCGACTGTCGCGGGATGGCGTCGAGTTCGGCGGGGTCGAGCTCCTCGACGTCGAGAAGGTGAGACACCAACGGTCGGTCGTTGCTGCTCATCCCCTCCGAACTCGTCCGGCCCAACCTTCGATCCATCGGCTGCCACCATTTCCGAACGGCACAGTCAGCGTCTCGCCAGTAACATATCGTAGCGGCCATCGATGTTCACCGTCGTCACGGTGGAGTGCCACCTGGTCTGGGGAGGCCGCGTTTGCGGACCGATCGGCACGAGATGCCAGCCGGAACGTTCCTGGCCATCGCCCGGGGCGGCGGTGGACACCGCGCCCTCCGGCACCTTCGCGCCGGTCAGCTCAGTCGCAACCTGTTGGCCGTCCGGGAGGTCGTGTCCCTCGGACGCGACAGTGGACACCGGGACGCCGCACTGGCCGAGCGGGGCTGGCATCTCCTTGCTGACCTGCGTCGACATCATCCGGAGGCGGCCCGGTCGGTGCTCACCCACCCGTCGGTCGGGGTGTGGGCGGTGCGGACCCTCGCGGAACTGCGCGACGGTGACCCGCAGGCACGGCCGGCGATGCTCGGGGCGGTGGTGGCGGCGACCGCGCTCCGAGCCGGAACGCAGGCCCGTGTCACCTTCCCGACATCCCCCGACGGGAGGGTGGCGACGGCCCTGCCTGGGGTGGGTCTCCTCCGACGGTCGGCGGGCGACCGACAGGCTCGTCCGCAGCTCTGGGTCGACGGTGCCCGGGGACGGGTGGCGCTGGACGGCGTCGAGGTCGCCGGCGGTGACCGGCGACCGTCCGACACCGCCCCGACCTGGCATCCGGTCTTCCGGCTCCGGGCCGGAAACGCGGCACTGTTCCATCTGGACGACCCGATGTCGCTCGTCAGCCCGGACACAGTGGTCCCGCTCGACGCGGCCGGAGCGACGGACTGGCGATCCCGACTCGCGCCCGGGTGGCGGCTGCTGGCCACCAGGCATCGGTGGCGGGCAGTGGAGCTGGCCGAGATGGTCTCGGTCGTGGCACCCCTTCGCCCCGACGAGGCGGGACGGGCGGCGGCACCGGCCGACGGGGTGCCGGGCACCACAGCGTCGGCCTCCGCCCTGACCAGCGGCACCCTCCCGACCGCTGTGGGCTGCATCGCCCTGGCCGGACGCGGCGACGCGCGAACCGTCGCGGCGACCCTGGTACACGAGGTGGCGCACAACAAGCTGGCCGCCCTCGACGACCTCTTCCCCCTCGTCGCCCGCACCGGACAGAGCTGGCACCCGGCACCGTGGCGCGACGGCGTACGCCCACTGTCGGCCCTGCTCCAGGGCCTGTACGCACACGTGGCGGTCGGGGAGTTCTGGCGGCGTCAGCGGCACCAGGAGACGGCGGCGGGCCGACGGGTGGCCGCAGCGGAGTCAGCCCGGATCCGGGTGGCCTGCCGGGAGGTCGCCGACCTGCTCGGCACCACCGACGGACTCACCCGGTACGGGCGGGTCCTGGTGGACCAGCTCGACCGGGTGCTCCGCGAATGGGAGGGCCGGGGTCTGCCCCCCGCTCCGTCGGTCAGCCCCTGAGCAGCTGGCGGGCCATGACGATGCGCTGGACCTGGTTGGTGCCCTCGTAGATCTGGGTGATCTTGGCGTCCCGCATCATCCGCTCGACCGGGTAGTCCCGGGTGTAGCCGTATCCGCCGAGGAGCTGGACCGCATCGGTGGTGATCTCCATCGCGGCGTCGGAGGCGAAGCACTTGGCAGCCGCCCCGAAGTACGTCAGGTCGGCGTCCCCCCGCTCGGAGCGGGCCGCCGCGGCGTACGTCAACTGTCGGGCCGCCTCCAGCTTCATCCCCATGTCGGCGAGCATGAACTGCACACCCTGGAACTCGGCCACCGGCCTGCCGAACTGCTTGCGCTCGGCGACGTACCCCCGGGCGTAGTCGAGCGCGCCCTGCGCGATGCCGACGGCCTGCGCGGCGATGGTGACCCGGGTGTGGTCGAGGGTCTTCATCGCGGTGGCGAAGCCGGTGCCCTCGGCACCGATGATCCGGTCGGCCGGGATCCGGACGTCGTCCAGGTAGACCTCCCGGGTCGGCGAACCCTTGATGCCGAGCTTCTTCTCCGGGGCGCCGAAACCGACCCCGGGATCGGACTTCTCCACCACGAAGGCGGAGATCCCCCGCGACCGGGCATCCGGGTCGGTGACGGCGAAGACCGTGTAGTACTCGGAGACACCGGCGTTGGTGATCCACCGCTTCACCCCGTTGAGGACCCAGTGGTCTCCGTCACGTACCGCCCGGGTGGTCATCGACACCGCGTCGCTGCCCGCCTCCGGCTCGGACAGGCAGTAGGAGAACATCGCCTCCCCGCCGGCCACCGGGGTCAGGTACCGGCGCTTGAGCTCCTCGGAACCGGCCAGCAACAGCGGCATGGTGCCGAGCTTGTTCACCGCCGGGATCAGCGAGGACGAGGCGCAGGCGCGGGCCACCTCCTCGATGACGATCGCGGTGGCCAGGGCGTCCGCGCCCGCTCCGCCGTACTCGACGGGGACGTGGGGGGCGTGGAAGTCGGCGGCCCGCAGTGCCTCGTACGACGCTGCGGGGAATTCACCTGTCTCATCGGCCTCGGCCGCGTGCGGGGCGACTTTCGCGGTGCAGACCTCCCGAACTGCGTCCCGAATCGCCTGGTGCTCCTCGGGCAACGAGTAGACGTCGAACGGTTCCCCTGCGGCCATGTCGGCCACCTCCCCTTCACCGCTATCATGCGCATTCGGTGCCGTGTCGGGTCACCGCCGACCGCGCAAGAATGAAGGATAGCGACATGCTCCAGGCGAACGTTACCGACGCGTAGGCTCGGCGTGATGCTGTCGTCGGCGTCACCGAGTCGGCCACCACACCACGCATTCACAATCAACCCAGGTGCCCGCCATGGTGCCCGGCCAGATGCGACGCAACCAGAGCGCCGCCAGTGTGAGCGGAGAAGACAGGCGTGACGATCCCGTACCCGAACACCCAGCCGATGGCGGCGATCCCGGCGGTGACGCCGCCCTCCGGCGCCGCCCGGCCCCGGGTGACCTTCCTCGGCACCGGCTACCTCGGTGCGACGTACGCCATCTGTTACGCCGAACTCGGCTACGAGGTGCTCGGCTTCGACGTCGACGCCGACAAGATCGCCAAGTTGAACGCCGGTGAGGTCCCGATCCACGAACCGGGCCTGGACGAGCTGCTCCGGCGCAACCTGTCCGCCGGCCGGCTCCGGTTCAGCACCGACATCTCCGAGATCGCCGACTTCGGTGACGTGCACTTCATCTGCGTCGGCACCCCGCAGCGGGCCGACGGGATGGGCGCCGACCTGTCGTACGTCGAGGCGTCCGTGACCAACCTGGCCCAGCACCTCACCCGCAAGGCGTTGATCGTCGGGAAGTCGACGGTGCCGGTCGGCACCGCCGAGTGGGTGGAGCAGCTTGTCGGCAAGCACACCCCGACCGACCTCGAGGTGGAGGTGGCCTGGAGCCCCGAGTTCCTCCAGGAGGGCTTCGCCGTCGACGACGTGCTGCGGCCCAACCGGATCGTGGTCGGGGTCAAGAGCGAGTGGGCCAACGGGATGCTCTACGCCGCCCACAAGGGGGTCTTCGACCTGGCCGCCACCGAGGACCGGGAGGTCCCGCTGGTGGTCACCGACTTCGCCACCGCGGAACTGGTCAAGGTCGCCGCGAACGCCTTCCTGGCCACGAAGATCTCTTTCATCAACGCGATGGCCGAGGTCTGCGAGGCCGCCGGAGGGGACGTCACCCAGCTCGCCCGGGCCATCGGGTACGACCCCCGGATCGGCAACCGCTTCCTCCAGGCCGGTCTCGGCTTCGGCGGGGCCTGCCTGCCCAAGGACATCCGCGCCTTCCAGGCCCGGGCGCAGGAACTGGGGGCCGGGGAGGCGCTGCGGTTCCTGCACGAGGTCGACCTGATCAACCTGCGCCGTCGTACCCGGGTGCTGCACCTCGCCGCCGACCTGCTCGGCCGCCGCGCGGGTCCGGCCGGACCGGACCTGTCCGGAACCCGGATCGCGGTCCTCGGTGCCACCTTCAAACCCAACACCGACGACGTACGCGACGCCCCCGCCCTGGCCGTGGCGGCACTGCTGCACAAGGCCGGTGCGGACGTGCACGTCTTCGACCCCGAGGGCATCGGCAACGCCCGTCGGGCGGTGCCGGAGTTGAGCTACGAGGCCACCATGAACGAGGCGGTCGCCGACGCCGACCTGGTGTGCGTCCTGACCGAGTGGGCGGACTTCCGTAACGCCGATCCGTTCGTCCTGGGCGAGCTGGTCGCCGGTCGCCGGGTGGTGGACGGCCGCAACTGCCTGGACGCCACACTGTGGACCCAGGCCGGCTGGGAGTACCGGGGGCTGGGCCGCCCCTGAGGTCGTCCCGCTCCGGTGACCCGGCCCCCACCGGGCCGCCGGAGACCGACGGACCGGCACCGGTCGGCCGCGTACGACGGCGGCCGACCTTTTTTCTGCCCGCGACGCGGCGACAGGTGTCGAATTCCGGGCCAGGTTTGGGCATGCTGCGACAGTGGAAGTCCACTGTGCGGGTCGGCCGGGAGGGGTGTCGTGAAAGATTTCCAGTGCTCCTCGTGCGGCCAGGAGACCAAGCCGGCCGCCCACTGCCCGCACTGCGGGGCGACCCAGCCACAGTGGGCCGAGCATCTGGCGGAGATCGAACGCTCCATCGCGGAGATGAAGGCCCGCGAGGCCGCCATCGCCGCCGAGCAGCGGCAGATCGCCCAGAAGATGCAGGCCGCGCTCTTCCAGCGGGACATCCTCGCGCACGCCGGTGAGGACGGCCTCAACAAGTCGACCCGACCGCACCGGGTGCTCCGCCGGCGTACCCGCCGCCAGTCGGGGCCGACGACCGCCGCCGGGACCACGCAGTCGTCGAAGGCGGCAGCCGCACCGCCGGCGCAGGGCACCGGACCGTCCGGGCGGACCGGCACCCCGAAGACCCCACCGGGCAAGGCCGGAGCGGGCCGACCGGAGGCCGACGCCCCCGGGAGGGCTGACACCGGACCCGCCGACGCGGGGCGGACCCGGACCCCGAAGGCCGGCCCGGATCCGACCGCTCCCCGGCGGGCCGGTACCGGGAGGAACCCTCGGGTCCCCCGGCAGGGCACCGTCCCGCCGCCGCAGGACCCGCCCGGACGGACGGACGCCATCTGGCTGGACGCCGACGACCCGGAGAACCCGCCCGAGGCCTCCTCCCGCGAGGTGCAGAACATCCCGCTGGGGCTGGGGGCACTGCTGCTCGGGGTGGCCGCTGTGGTCTTCGCCATCCTGGCCGGCACCTCCATGGACGCCCTCGGGCGGCTCGGCATCCTGCTGCTGGCCACCGTGGTCATGCTGCTCGTGCCCCCGGTGCTGGCCCGTCGTGGGCTCACCTCCACCGCCGAGACGATCTCCGTGGTCGGGCTGCTCCTGCTGCCGCTGGCCGGGTACGCCCTGTGGAGCGTCGACCGGATCGGGTCGGGCGGGTTCCCGGGTGCCCTCTTCGTCGCGCTGGTCTTCGGCGGCACCACCGCCACGGCGCTGCTGTACGCCCGCTTCACCGGGCTGCGTGCTCCCCGGTTCGCCACAGTCCTGGCCGCCCAGCCGATCCTGCCCGCACTGGCGTACGGGTGGGTCGACGGCGCGGTCGGCTGGGCCCTGGTGCTCACCGCAGTGGCCGGTCTCGACCTGTGGCTCGCCCGGTCCGCGCTGACTGTGGAACGCCCGGTCCGTCGGGACCTGCCCGAACCGGGTCGGGACCGCCGGACCGAGGGCCGCCCCGAGACGGCTCCCGAGGAGCGTGCCGAGGTGCTGGGCGGGCACCAGTCCGGCCGCGTACCCCGGCCCGCCCGCACCGGTCGACCCACCGGACCGGCCCGGCCGGTGCCCGGTCTGGCCCGGCTGACCTGGGTGTTGCACGCGGTCGCCGTGGTCCTCGCCCTGGCGCTCGCGGTGACCGGCCTGCTGCGCGCCGCGACGGTGCCGGTCGCCGTCGGGGCGGGCGCGGCGTTGCTGCTTGCCGCAGCGCTCTGCCTGGCCGGGACGCTCGCCGCCCGCCGGGCGCCGCTGCCCGACGTCGGGGCGGGGGTGGTGACCCTCGCCGTGATCGTCGCGTCGAGCCGGATCGCCGCCGTCGCCCTGCCCGGTCGGGCGGTGCTGGTCATCGCGGCGGTCATCGCGGTGACCGGGCTCGCGGTCCGGGCGGTGCCGGAGGCGGCCCGCCGGGGTCCCCAGCTCGCCGCCGCCACCGCGCTCACCGTCTGCGGGCTGGTGGTGGCCTTCGACGCGGTACGGGCGGGTCTCGCCCCCGTGTGGGCCGCGCTGCCCGCCTGGGATGCCGACCTGGACCGCTACCCCCGGGTGCTGGCGGACGCGACCGGAGCCGCCGCCTGGCAGCTGCCGCTGGCCGCTCTCCTGCTCACGGTGGCCGCCGTCCTGGCGCTGCCGGCGCAGATCCGCCGGGAGTTCGCGGTGGTCGGCGTGGCGCTGACCGCCCTGGCCGTACCGGCCTCGTTCGGCCTGGGGTGGGCGGCGGCCCCGTGGCCGACGGTGCTGGCCGCCGTCGGCGTCGGACTGGCCGGGCTCTCCGCCCGAACCGAACGGTCCGCGCTGGTCCACGTGGTCACCGCGGCACTGCTCGGCGCGGTCGGGACCGGGGCGGCCCTGGCCCGCCCGGCGGTGACCAGCATCGTGCTGTTGGTGCTCTGCCTGGCGGGGATCGCGGCGGCGTTGGTGCCCCGGTTCCGGATGGCACCGGCCGGAGCGGAGACCGTCACCGCGTGGGCGGCGGGCGGCGCGGCGTTCGCCCTGCCCGGGTCGGTGGCCGCCTTCGTCACCGCCACGGTGCCGGTGGACCCCACCCCGACCCCGGCGAGCCTGCGGGAGATGACCGTCCCGGTGCTGGCCGCGAGCTTCCTGGCGGTCTGCGTCACCCTCGGCCACGCCGCGCTCGTGCAGGTCTCCCATCGGCACGTCCCCACCCCCCTGGCCACCGGGACCGGTCTCGGCGCGCTGGTGGTCTGCGCCGCCGCGTTCGTCGCCCCCGGCACCACAGCGGCGGACCTGTGGCTCGCCGGCCTGGTGCTGGTCGCCACGGCCCTCGTGGTACTCACCCCGATGATCGACGCCCGCCGCCCCTCCGACGTCTCCCTGGACGCGGCGGACCTCGCCCTGGCCGCGGTGACCACCGCCCTGGTCGCCACGATGGTCCGGGTCGCCGCCGTGGTCACCCCCGGCGGTCAACTGGTGGTCGCCGCGATCCTGGTCCTGGTGGTCGCGGTGACCGCCCGGGCACTGCCGCAGCAGTGGCGGCGCGGCCCGGTCCTCGGCGTTGCCGTCGGCGGTGTGCTGATCGGGCTGATCGCCGGCTGGTCGACGGTACGCAGCGGACTGGCGGTCCTGGCCACCCCCGGCCCCATCTGGGCCGGGGACCTCTCCGGCTGGCCGATGGTGCCGGCCGGGGGCGCGTGGCAGGCCCCGGCCGCCCTGGCGCTGCTCGGGGTGGCCGCCGCGGTGCTCCTGCCACCCCCCTGGAAGTACGACGTGTCCGGTGCCGCCGCCGTACTCGCCACCATCGGCGTACCGGCTGCCCTCGGGCTGTCCTGGTGGTCCCCGGTGGTGGTGGGGACGATGGTCGCCACCTGCTACGCGATGGCGTCGGTTGCCGCAGTGGACCCCCGGGCGGCGTTGTCCCGGGCCACGATGGCCGGGATCCTCGGTCTGTACGCCGCCGCCGCCGGACTGCCCCGGCCGTGGAGCACCGCCCTGGCCCTCGGTGCCGTCGTGCTGATCTGCGTCACTGTGGCAGCCGTCGCCCGGGTCGTCGCCGCCGGGCAGGTCGACGTCGAGGCGGAGGGGTTGCCGCCACACCTGGCCCAGGTGGGTGGCGCGGCGGTCCCGGACCGGGCTTGTTCGACCTTGATCTACAAAACACCAAGAAAGAGATTCTGGGA
>NZ_JBEPEQ010000081.1:0-27184 GCF_040300925.1 Micromonospora sp. NPDC000207 | reverse complement strand
GGCCGGACCGCTGCCCAGTGCGGCGAGGGCACCGCCGCCGGCCGGACCCAGCGCGGGCGGGGGCATCGTGCCGGGCAGGAGTCCACCCGCCGAGCCGGGCAGGGCGGGAGCCTGTCCCTGGCGGCCGTTGATCGCCCGGGGCGTCAGGACCGAGGTGGGCAGGGTGACGTCGGCGACGGTTCCCCGGTCGGCACCGGGACGCAGCTCGACCCGGACACCGTGCCGGGACGCGAGCCGGGCGACCACGACCAGGCCCATCATCCGGGAGACGGCCACGTCCACCTGCGGCGGCGTACCGAGCCGCTCGTTGAGGTCGGTCAGCTGCTCCGGGCTGATCCCGATGCCCCGGTCCTCGACGTAGAGCGACGCGGTCTCGCCGACCCGGCGGGCCTCCACCATGACCTGCGAGTCCGGCGGGGAGAAGGCGGTGGCGTTGTCGAAGAGCTCGGCGACGAGGTGCACCAGGTCGTTCACCGCGTGCGCGGCGACCTCGATGTCCCGGTCGATCACGCCGAACTCGATCCGGGTGTAGTGCTCGACCTCGGACTGGGCCGCCCGGAGCACGTCGATGAGCGCCGCCGGCTCCCGCTGCACCCGGGTCGAGTCGGCACCCGCGAGCACCAGGAGGTTCTCGTCGTTGCGGCGCATCCGGGTGGCGAGGTGGTCGAGCTGGAACAGTTCGGCCAGCCGGTCGGGGTCCTCCTCGCCCCGCTCCAACCGGTCGAGGTGACCGATGAGGCGGTCGACCAGGATCTGCGACCGGCGGGCCAGGTTGACGAACATGGTGGCCACCGACGCGCGCAGCGCCGCCTGCTCGGCGGCGGTTCGTACCGCCTCCAGGTGGACGGCGTTGAACGCCTCGGTCACCTGGCCGAACTCGTCCTTGCTGCGCACCGGCAGCGGCTCGGCGATCTGGTTGGCCAGCTGGGTCGGGGAGAGCTGCCCGGTCACCTGCGGGTCACGCAGTCGGGCCACCGCGTGCGGAAGTCCGTGCTGGGCGATGTCGAGGGCGCCCTGCCGCAGTTCGCGCAGCGACCGGGCCATCGACCGGGCGACGAGGTACGCGAAGAGAATGGCCAGCAACAGCATGCCGAGCAGCAGGCCGGTCTCCAGGAAGACCTGACGCTGCACGTCGGCGCGGATCTCGTCGGCCCGCTGCACCACGTCGCTGTCGAGCCGGGCCTCGACGTTCCTGATCAGTTTGGCGTTGGCGGTCATCGCCGCGTCCCACTGGTCCGGCCCGAAGGGTGCCCCGGCCATGCTCTGCGAGGTGTTGCTCTTGATCCAGCCGTTGTAGTTGTCGGCCTCGCGCCGGTCGGGGCCGGCGACGGTCTGGGTGTAGAACTCCTCCTCCGCCTGCGTGGAGACGGTGAAGAAGGTTTCCAGGAACTGCTGCTGGCCGGTGCCGGTGGCGATGTAGTCCTCGCGCAGCGCCGGGGTGAGTGACTGCTGGATGAGGGCGCGGTGCACCACCACCCGCCGCTGGGAGAGCCACTCCTTGGACTGGGCGATGGCCGAGGCGGCGCGCATCCGCTCACCGAGGTCACCGTCGCCGGAGATCTGGGCGGCCGAGTCCCGGATGTCGAGCAGGTCCTTGATCAGCACCTCGTAGGTGCGGGCCGCGTCGGTGAGCCGGATCCCGCCGTTGGAGACCTGGCTGCGGGTGCCCGACAGGTCGCCGAGGTTCTGGTCGATCCGTTCGAGCAGCCCCTCCAGGTTCGCGGGGAGTTCCTCCAACTCGGACCGGAGCCGGGCGTACGGCTCCTTGGCGTCCTCGGCCCGCTTGTTGACCTGGGCGAAGGACTCCCGGTACTGCTCCTTCGCCGGCCCGTCGGGGGCACCGAGCAGGAGCACCGCCGAGGTGCGCTCGTCCTGGAGGGCGTTGACCAGGTCGCCGGAGTAGCCGGTCAGGCTGGCCATGTCACCGGCCCGGCTGGCGCTGTTGAGTGATTCGAGGTGGTCGATGAGCCCACTCGTGCCGACGACCACTGTGGCGATGGTCGGCACGATCATGATCAGGCCGAGCTTGGACCAGATCGGCAGGTCACGGAGGCGCCCGGCGGGGCGCAGCCGAGACCGCAAGGAGCCCGCCGCCTTTGGTCGTTTGCTCACGTCACCGCCCTCGCGATCACAGTGTCGACGCGTCGCCTGGGCAACGCGCAGCGACCGACCCGGCGGGTCGGACCTCCGAGATTCCACCACGTCGCCCCCTCGGGACGAAAGCCCAGGCTGGCCGTCACGCAGGGTGTGATGAGATGTTGATGCAATTTGATCGCAATCCGTCTGACCGGAGTCACCCAAGGTAATGGAACATCTTCGCCGCGTCGTCCTCCTCGCAGGCCCGTCCGGGTCCGGAAAGTCGTACATAGCGCGCCGAACGGGACTTCCTGTCCTCAGTTTGGACGACTTCTACAAGGACGGCGATGACCCTACGTTGCCGCGTCAGAACGGAGCGGTGGACTGGGATTCGCCAGGGTCGTGGGACCGCACGGCGGCGGTGGCAACAATCGCCCGTCTGGCCCGGGAGGGCAAGGCCGAAGTGCCGGTTTATGCGCTCGGCGCGGACCGACGGGTGGACACCCGGACACTGGATCTCACCAGGTCGCCACTTTTCGTGGCCGAAGGTATTTTTGCCGCCGAGATCGTCGAGGAGTGCCGCCGGGAGGGCGTGCTGGCCGGGGCGTACGCGCTTCGCCGCCCCCGGGGCGCCACCTTCCTCCGTCGCCTCGCCCGGGACCTGGCCGAACAGCGCAAGGCCCCCCGGGTCCTGCTGCACCGGGGGCTCACCCTCCTGCGGTCCGAGCCCGCCGTGCTGCGCCGACAGGTGGGGCTGGGTGCCGAGGCGGCCCGCGCGGGGGTGGTGCTCCGGCGGGTGGCCCGGATGGTCACCGACCACCCGGGCACCACCACGGTGCAGCCCCGGCACTGTCCGACCCCGAACGCCTGACCGCCGGGGGTCAGGAGCCGGACAGGCGCTTCGCGTACGCCGGTTTGATCACCTCGTCGATGATCCGCAGTCGTTCGTCGAACGGGATGAAGGCGCTCTTCATCGCGTTGATCGTGAACCACTGCAGTTCCCGCCAGCCGTACCCGAACGCCTCGGTCAGCAGCGCCATCTCCCGCGACATGGAGGTGCCGCTCATCAGCCGGTTGTCGGTGTTGACAGTGACCCGGAACCGCAGGTCCCGCAGCAGCCCGATCGGGTGCTCGGCGATCGAGGGGGCGGCCCCGGTCTGCACGTTCGACGAGGGGCACAGCTCCAACGGGATGCGCTTGTCCCGGACGTACGCGGCGAGCCTGCCGAGCACCGGCGGTTCGCCGGGGGTGATGTCGTCGACGATGCGTACGCCGTGCCCGAGCCGGTCCGCCCCGCACCACTGGATCGCCTGCCAGATCGACGGCAACCCGAAGGCCTCACCGGCGTGGATGGTGAAGTGGAAGTTCTCCCGCTGGAGGTATTCGAAGGCGTCCAGGTGCCGGGTGGGCGGGAACCCGGCCTCGGCCCCGGCGATGTCGAACCCCACCACCCCGGCGTCCCGGTGCCGGACCGCCAACTCGGCGATCTCCTGGGAACGGGCGGCGTGCCGCATCGCGGTGAGCAGGGTGCCGACCCGGATCGGGGTGCCCGCCGCAGCCGCCGCCGCGCTGCCCTCGGCGAACCCCGCCAGCACCGCCTCGACCACCTCGTCCAGGGTCAGGTCCCGCTCCAGGTGCTGTTCGGGGGCGAACCGCACCTCGGCGTAGACCACCCCGTCGGCGGCCAGGTCCTTGGCGCACTCGGCGGCCACCCGGTGCAGCGCCGCTCTGGTCTGCATGACGGCGACGGTGTGGGCGAACGTCTCCAGGTACCGCTCCAGGGACCCGGAGTCGGCCGCCTCGACGAACCACCTGCCCAGTGTCTGCGGATCGGTGCTGGGCAGCTCGTGCCCCACCTCGGCGGCCAACTCGACGACGGTGGCCGGTCGCAGCCCGCCGTCGAGGTGGTCGTGCAGCAAGGCCTTCGGAGCCTGGACGATGTCCTCGTGTGAGATCGCACCCATGGCCAGACCCTAGTCAGATCCTGCGACGTCGCCACCCACGCCGAGCATCGCCACGCCGGTGCCGCCTCCACCGTCACCCCCGCTCCTGCCGTGCCACCGCCCGCGACCCGGTCGCCACGCCGGTGCCACCTCCGCCTGCGCGCCCGGTCGTACCGGCTGGGAGGATCACCGGGATGGACCCGCACGTCGTCGCCCGCCTGCGCTGCCCGGTCTGCGCCGAGCCGCTCACCGAGGTCACCGCCGGGACCTCCCGGATGCTGCGCTGCCCGGGTCGACACAGCTTCGACGTGGCCCGACAGGGGTACGTCAACCTGCTCACCGGTCGCGCTCCGCACGTCGGGGACACGTCCGAGATGGTGGCCGCCCGGGACGACTTCCTCGCCGCCGGGCACTACGAACCGCTCTCCGCCGCCCTCGCCGCCGCAGCCACCACCGCCCTGCACCGGCTTCCGTACACCCCCGACCCGACGAACACCCCCCACCCGGTGGACAGGGCCGACCCGACGAACACGTCCCACCCGATGAACAGGGCCGAGCCGATGGACGGGGCGTACCCGCTGGTGGTCGACTCGGGGGCGGGGACCGGCCGGCACCTGGCGGCGGTGCTGGCGGCGCTGCCCGGGGCGGTGGGTCTCTGCCTCGACGTCTCGAAGCCGGCGCTGCGCCGGGCCGCCCGGGTCCATCCCCGGGCGACGGCGGCGCTGGCCGACACCTGGCAGCGGCTGCCGCTGGCCGACGGAGCCGTCGCGGTGCTGCTCAACGTCTTCGCCCCGCGCAACGGTGCCGAGTTCCGGCGGGTGCTGCACCCGGAGGGGACGCTCCTGGTGGTGACCCCGGCCGGGGACCACCTCATCGAACTCGTCGGCCCGCTGGGGCTGCTGCGGGTCGACCCCACGAAGGCCGACCGGGTCGCCGAGAGCCTGTCCGCCCATCTCACCGAGGTCGACGTGACGCCGCTGCGCCACCGGCTGCACCTGACCCACGCCGAGGTGGCAACCCTGGTCGGGATGGGACCCAGCGCCCGACACCTCGCCCCCGCCCGCCTGACCGAACGGATCGCGGCCCTTCCCGACCCGGTCGAGGTGACCCTCGCCGTCGACCTCACAGTCCACCGTCCCCGCTGAGGGTCTCAGGTGGACAGGTCGACCTCTTCCCAGCCGGGGGGCTCGTCGTGGTACGGGCCGCGCAGGACCACCGCCCACTCCAGCGCCCACCGGCGCTGACCGATCGCGTTGGCGTCGACCACGCCGGGCAGCGTCCCCCCGACCTCCTCCAGTTCGAGGTACGCCCAGTCCAGGCAGTAGTGCAGGTCGAGGAGGGCGGCGGCGTCGGCGGGGTGCTGCGGGGCGGCCAGTACCCGACCCCGCCACTGGTCGAAGGTCTCCCCCCGGGAGATCTGCGGCATCCGGTCCAGCAGCCGGTCGTCCACCGGAAGACGGGGGTCGAGCTGCTTGCTCAGGCCCAGCACCCAGGCCAGGGAGAACAGCGCGTCGTGGTGCAGCACGAAGGAGCGGTGGTCACCCTTGCCGCCGACCACGAACTGCCACTCCGGCGGGGTGAGCATCTCCACCAGTTTGGAGCCGAGCAGCCAGCTCATCGCCTCCTCGGCCGACATGCCGAAGCAGCGCGCCAGGATCAGGTGCAGGACCGCGATCCGGGCCTCGATCTCCCCGGTCGGGCGCAGCTCGATCTCGTCGCCGGGCTCCCACACCAGGGGGAAGCTCGTCGGCGGTCGGGGAAGCCCGAGCCGGTCCAGTTCCTCCAGGCTCGCCTCACGCACGGCCCGTGGATCGGGGGCAGGTACGGTCACTGCTCAAGACCCCTGTCTGACGTCGTCCCGGTGCCGGCCTGTCCCCCCTGGACAGGGAATACTACCGTTTGCCCTACCCGCACCGCTGTCGCCCCGCTCAGCCGATCCGCTCGATCACCAAGGGTTCGACCGGCGGCGGAGCCTCGGCGATGCGAACCGCCCTCGTGGCTTCGGCGAGCGCGGCCGGCATCCGACCGGCGTGCTCGGCGCGCAGCTCGAACAGGGGCTCCCCGGCCCGGACCCGGTCCCCGGGTCGCCGGTGCAGGACCACCCCGGCGGCGGCGCTGACCGGGTCCTCCTTGCGGGCCCGGCCGGCACCCAGCCGCCAGGCGCTCACCCCGATGGCGTACGCGTCGACCTCGGCGACGTACCCGTCGGTGTCGGCCACCACCACCTCCACCTCGTTGGCGGTGGCCAACGGGGCGTCCGGGTCCCCGCCCTGGGCGCGGACCATCGCCCGCCAGGTGTCCATGGCCCGCCCGTCGGCGAGCGCGGCGGCCGGGTCGGCGTCGGGCAGCCCGGCGGCGTCGAGCATCTCCCGGGCCAGGGCCACGGTCAGCTCCACGACGTCGGCGGGGCCACCCCCGGCGAGGACCTCCACCGACTCGGTGACCTCGACGGCGTTGCCGACAGCCCGGCCCAGCGGGATGGACATGTCGGTGAGCAGGGCGACGGTCCGGACCCCGTGGGCCCCGCCCAGCTCGACCATCGTCCGGGCCAGCTCCCGGGCGTCGGAGACGGACTTCATGAACGCCCCGGAGCCGACCTTCACGTCGAGTACCAGCGCCCCGGTCCCCTCGGCGATCTTCTTGCTCATGATCGAGCTGGCGATCAGGGGGATCGCCTCGACGGTCCCGGTGACGTCGCGCAGCGCGTACAGCTTGCGGTCGGCGGGGGCGAGGCCGGTGCCGGCGGCGCAGATCACCGCGCCGACGTCGCGCAGTTGGCCGAGGAACTCGTCGTTGCTCAGGGAGGCCCGCCAGCCGGGGATCGACTCCAGCTTGTCGAGGGTTCCGCCGGTGTGTCCGAGACCCCGCCCGGACAGCTGCGGGACGGCACCGCCGCAGGCCGCCACGAGCGGGGTGAGCGGCAGCGTGATCTTGTCGCCGACACCGCCCGTGGAGTGCTTGTCCACTGTGGGTCGGGGCACCGCCGACAGGTCCAGCCGCTCCCCGCTGGCGATCATCGCCGCGGTCCACCTGGCGATCTCCGGGCCGGTCATCCCGTTGAGCAGGATCGCCATGGCCAGCGCGGACATCTGCTCGTCGGCCACCAGACCGGTGGTGTAGGCGTCCACCACCCAGTCGATCTGCCCGTCGGAGAGCACACCCCCGTCGCGCTTCGCGCGGATCACGTCGACAGCAGTGAAAGTACCCATCTCACCCACCCCAGCGAATCGGAATCTCCGAGGGTGGCTCCCCCTCGCCAGCCCAGAAGATCGTTCCGGCCGCGTCCACCACCACCACCCGAGGCGTACGGGCCAGCCCCCAGGCGATCGCCTCCGTCGAGGCGTCCCAGCTCGGCCCCTCCTCCAGGACCCCGGTCTCGGCACCGTCGGTGTCCCCGGCGGACCGTTCCCAGTACGCCGTCCAGACCTCCCGCCCGGCCGACAGGTCGGGGTGGACGAAGACAGTCCCCCGCCCCCGCCAGGCCGCCAGCCGGTCGGGCACCACCGGCACCGACTGCTCCCGGGTCACCGCGTCCAGGTCGGCCACGTCGAAGGCGTGCGGGAGCAGCTCGGCCATCCGCAGCGGGCCGGTCCGCGACTCGATCAGACACTCCGGCCCGCCCTGCTCCCAGAGCAGCTGCCGACACCGGCCGCAGGGCATCAGCGGCTCCCCGGTGGCGTCGACGCAGGAGAGGGCGACCAGTCGACCCCCGCCGGTGGCGTGCAGGGACGAGACCACCCCGCACTCGGCGCAGAGCACCACCCCGTACGCGGCGTTCTCCACGTTGCACCCGACCACGATCCGGCCGTCGTCGACCAGGGCGGCCGCCCCGACCGGGAACTTCGAGTACGGCACGTACGCGTGCCGCATCACCTCGGTGGCAGCGGCCCGCAGCCGTTCCCAGTCGATCTGCATTCCGACAGTCTGCCGTACGGCCGCTGAGCGGCTGCAACGTTGGTGGCCCGTAGGCGGCCGGACGGTGGAGACGAAGTGACCGCCGCACCCTGGCGTCACGCTGCGCAGGCTGCCACCTCGTGGACGATGCTCGAAGCGAATGCCCAGGTCGGATCCCGATCCCATCAAAGTACGACGATGGTAAATTCAATATCTCGGGCCGTCGTATGACGTAGAGGTGAAGATGGCCGTCCTGGGGTTCTCGGTACTCGTCCTGACCGCGCCAGCCGCAGTGCTGGCCGTCAGAATGATCAAGCGGGGCTCGAAACGGCTGCCGGCGGCTGCCCGACCATCGGCTCGCGGAGCAGGCTACCTACTGGTGGCCGCGTCCGAGGCATACCTCTTCGGCCTTACCCACCTTGCGCTCTTCTGGGCGGATGCGCGGGACCTGTGCCTGTCTCGCCACCAGACCTGGGTCGACGGGTACGGGCGAGCGAAATACTTTCCCCTTGAGCGAAGATGCAATGCCTATATCGACATGGTGCCCGCGCACGTTAATCCTCTTGTCCTCATGCTGCTGGGAGTCGCCGTCGCAGTCGCGCTGGTTGCGATCGGAAGAGCGATCCGTCAGCACCGTGCGGACCGATCTTCTGCGGCGTGACTGTCACGCCTTCGAACCTCCATCGAGGTGTCTGACCCGCCAGCAAAGGCTCCGCCCCGGGCACAGTGCGCCGTCCAGCGAGATCGCCCCTCCGCATGGCGGAGGGGCGATGCTCAGCCCTTGATGTACGGCTTGCCGTCGGCGGCCGGTGCGCGTACCCGACCGACCAGGCCCGCCACCGCCAGGATCGTCGCCAGGTACGGCAGCATCGCCAGGAACTGGCTCGGGATGATGCTGTTGATGGCACCGAGGTAGGTGGCGAGCTGGTCGGCAAAGCCGAAGAAGAGCGCGGCGAGCAGCGCTCCGGTCGGACTCCACCGGCCGAAGATCAGCGCGGCCAGGGCGATGAACCCCTTTCCGCCGATCATGTTCTTGGTGAACGAGTAGAGCGCCAGGGTGTAGGAGGCCCCGCCGATACCTGCGACCACCCCGGCGAGAGTGACGTTGAGGTAGCGCAGGCGGAGGACCTTGACGCCGAGGGTGTCGGCGGCGGTGGGGTGTTCCCCCACCGACCGGGTCCGCAGCCCCCAACGGGTCCGGAACAGCGCGATGTGCAGCACCAGGACCAGCAGCAGACCGAGGTAGAGGAAGATGTTCCCGCGGAAGAGCGCCGGACCGAGCAGCGGAATGTCCGACAGCAGCGGGATCTCCCAGTTGCTGAACCGGGGGGCGCTGTTGTAGCGGGTCGGGTCGGTCTGCATCAGCCGTTCGTAGAGGAACCCGGTGACGCCGAGCGCGAGCAGGTTGAGCACGATGCCCATCACCACCTGGTCGACCAGGTACCGGATGGCGAACACGGCGAGCAGCAGGGAGATCGTCGCACCGCCGATCGCCGCCGCGACCAGACCGACCCAGACGCTGCCGGAGATGCTTCCGAACAGCGCCCCGCTGAACGCTCCCATCAGCAGCTGCCCCTCGATGGCCACGTTGACCACACCGGAGCGTTCGCAGAGCACCCCGGCCAGGGCACCGAAGATCAGTGGCAGGGCCAGGATGAAGGTGCCCCGGAGGATGTTGACCAGGGGCATGAAGTTCTGCCCGGGTTGCGCGTCGGAGATCTGCCAGCAGAGGAAGGACAGCACGAACCCGACCAGGCCGACCCCGAGCACCAGGACGAACCAGCGTCGAGGCACCCCGACGAGCAGGGTCGCCCCGGCGGCCAGGACGATCAGGCCGAACAGGATCGCGCCGACCGTGCCGTCGATCGCCAGGGCGGCACCGGCGGAGTCCTCGCTGAGGGTGAACCGGGCCTGCTCACCGGTGGCGAGCGACCCGAACAGGACCGCTCCGACCAGGCCGAGCCCGACCAGGAGCAACCCCACCTTGCGGGTACGGGTCCAGAAGCCCTGATCGACCGGGGCGACCGCGACGTCCTCGACAGCCGTGGTGGACATCGGCGTCACCAGCCCTTCGCCAGGCTCGTCTGGAGCCGGGCCGCCCGCGCGGCCCGGAGCTGGAAGATCGCCTTCACCAGGGCCGGCGCGGCGATGAAGATGACGATCAGCGCCTGCAGGACGGTGCCCAGTTCAAGCGAGATCCCCGCGTACGACTGCATCCGGTTACCGCCGGCCTGGAGCGCGCCGAACAGCAACGCCGCCAGTGCCACCCCCCACGGCTTCACCCGACCGAGCAGCGCGACCAGGATCCCGTCGAACCCGATCTGGGCCACCACCAGCGGGGTCAGCGCCGTCGCGGTGGAGCCGAGGACCATGTTGCTGCCGCCGAGACCGGCCAGCATTCCGGCGAAGACCATCGTCAGCACGTAGGTGCGGGTGACGCTGATCCCGGCGGTGCGGGCGGCGTCCGGGTTGGCGCCGACAGCCCGTAGCTCGAATCCGAGCGTCGACCGGTTCAGCAGCCAGGCCACCGCAGCGGTGGCCAGCATGGCGAGGATGATCCCCGAGTGTGCCCGCAGCCCGTCCCCGAAGAGCCGGGGCAGTTGCGCCGAGGCGTCCACCGACCTGCTGATCGCGTCGGTACGGTTCGGGTCCTGGATGCCGTTCTGGATGATCAGCCAGGTCAGGAAGTACAACGCGACGTAGTTGAGCATGATCGTGTTGATCACCTCGTGGGCACCGGTGCGGGCCTTGAGGATGCCGGGGATGAATCCCCAGATGGCCCCGCCGAGCGCACCGGCAAGGACCGCGACGACCAGGTGCACCCCGGGCGGCAGCGGCAGCAGGAACCCGGCCAGGGCGGCCATGATGACACCCATGGTGGCCTGCCCCTGGGCACCGATGTTGAACATGCCGCCCCGGAAGGCCAGCGCCACCGACAGGCCGGTGAAGACCAGCGGGGCGGTGTAGGTGAGGGTCTCCGAGATCGGGCTCATCGCGGCCTGGAAGCCGACCGCGTCGGGGTCGAAGACCGCGCCCTTGAACATGTTCGCGTACGCGTCGCTGACCAGCGCCCAGCTCGCCTCGATGGCGTCCGAGGGCCGGGCGGTGATGTAGCTGTAGGTGGCGAGTACGTCGGGGTCGGAGACGATCATCAGGATCGCGCCCACGACCATCGCCAGGACCAGCGACAGCAGGGTCACGGTGAAGGTGTTCGCAGCCCAGAGGTTGTCCAGGAAGGCCTGCCCGAGCGACGGCTTGTGGGTCTGCCCGGCCTTCCCGGTCGCTGCCTGCTCGGCGCGCCCGGTGTTGTCGAGTGCGGCCTGTTCGGCCTGCGACGGCGTCGCCGGTTCCTTGTCGGGGGAGCCCGAGGGGGGCACTGGGTCGGTCATTGCTGGTCCTCGCTACCTGGTCCCTCGGCCGTCTCGCCGACGATGCCGGCCATCAGCAGGCCGATCGCCTCGCGCGAGGTCTCCGGGCCGACGATGCCGATGATCCGGCCCCGGTACATCACCGCGATCCGGTCGGCGAGGGCGATCACCTCGTCCAGCTCGCTGGAGACCACCAGGACTGCGGTGCCGACGTCACGCTCGTGGATGATCCGGCTGTGGATGAACTCGATCGACCCGACGTCGACGCCCCGGGTCGGCTGGGCGGCGATGAAGAGCTTCAGCGGCCGGGACAGCTCCCGGGCGACGATGACCTTCTGCTGGTTGCCACCGGAGAGGGTCCCCACCGGCGCCTCGGCCGAGGACGTACGCACGTCGAACTGGTCGATCCGCTCCTGGGCCGACCTGGCGATCTCGTCGAGCCGTAGGGCGAGTCCCCGGCCGAAGGGCGGCCGGTCGTAGAGGTCCAGGACGAGGTTCTCGGCCACGCTGAACTCCTTGACCACCCCGTCGACGCTGCGGTCCTCGGGGACGTACCCGACCCCGGCACGGAGCACCTTCTTCGTCGACCAGCCGTCGATCGGCCGTCCGTCGAGGGCGACCGTCCCGCCGAGCACCGGACGCAGGCCCATGATCGCCTCGATCAGCTCGGTCTGCCCGTTGCCCTGCACCCCGGCGACGCCCAGGACCTCACCCGCCCGCACTGTCAGGTCGACCCCGTCGACGGCGCGTACCTGCCTGTCGTCGTCGACGACCAGGCCGGTGACCTCCAGCACCGGCTCCCCGGGGGTGGCCTTCTGCTTCTCGACGGTCAGCCGGACGCTACGCCCGACCATGAGCGCTGCCAGTTCGTCCCGGCTCGCCTCGGGGGAGGCGGTGCCGACGGTCCGTCCCCGCCGGATCACGGTGATCCGGTCGGCGATCGCCTTGACCTCGCCCAGCTTGTGGGTGATGAAGACGATCGACTTGCCGGCCGCCTTGAGCGACCGCATCACGGTGAGCAGTTCTTCGGTCTCCTGCGGCGTCAGCACCGCGGTGGGCTCGTCGAGGATGAGCAGGTCGACGTCGCGGGTGAGGGCCTTGACGATCTCCACCCGCTGTTGGATGCCGACCGGCAGGTCCTCGATGACGGCGTCCGGGTCGACGCGCAGGTTGTACCGCTCGGACACCTCGGCGACCTCGCGGCGGGCCCGCCGCCGGTCCAGGAACCCGGCGATGCCGCCCCGGACGTGCTCGGCGCCGAGCATGATGTTCTCGGTGACTGTGAAGACCGGCACCAGCATGAAGTGTTGGTGCACCATCCCGATCCCGGCGGAGATGGCGTCCGCCGGTCCCTTGAGGGTCAGTGGCCTCCCGTCGACCAGGATCTCGCCCTCGTCCGGCTGGTAGAGCCCGTAGAGCACGTTCATCAGCGTCGACTTGCCCGCCCCGTTCTCACCGAGCAGGGCGTGGATCTCTCCTGGCTCCACCGTCAGGTCGATGTGGTCGTTGGCGACCAGGTCACCGAACCGCTTGGTGATGCCGCGCAGTTCGAGTCTCAGCGCAACCTCCGAGGGTGCGAGCGGGGGATGGTGCAGCCTAGCGGGCCGACCTGTCGGACCGCCGCCGATCCGGGTGGAGAGGATCGGCGCAGACCGGCCGCCCCGGGGCTCGGGCACCGTGGCCCGTGGCGACCGGGACGGCCGGACGTGTCGAACGGGTGGCCCGGCCGACCGATGGTGATCGCCTCACCGTCGGCGGCCGGGACCTGTCACTTCGGCTGCGCGGCCGAGGTGACCTTGATGGTGCCGCCGGAGATGTCCGCCTTCAGCTTGTCGATCTCGGCCTTCAGCTCGGCCGGGACCTTGCTGTCGAACTCGTGGTACGGCGCCAGGGAGACACCCTCGTTCTCCAGGGTGCCCAGGTAGCCCGGCTCGGGCTCCAGCTTCTCGCCGTTGGCCGCCTTGATCACGGCCTCGGTGACGGCACCGGCGATGTTCTTGACCACGGTGGTGAGGATCGCCGGGCAGTTCTGGGTGCTCTCGCACCCGTCGACGTCCACCCAGATGGTGTTGTACTGGCCGTTGGAGGCCTGGGCGGCACCGGTGGTGCCGAGGCCCGCGCCACCGGCGACCGGCATGATGATGTCGGCGCCCTGGGCGACGAGGGCGTCGCTGACCTTCTTGCCCTCGTCCTGCTTGATGAAGTCGTTGGTGAAGGAGCCGTTCTGGGCGGCCTTGTCCCAGCCGACCAGCTTCACGTCCTCGTTCTTCGTGGTGTTGTAGTGGGCGACGCCGTCGGCGTACCCGTCCATGAAGATGGTCACCGGCGGGATCTTCATGCCCCCGTAGGTGCCCACGGTGCCGCTCTCGGTCATCCCGGCCGCCAGGTATCCGGCGAGGAAGCCGGCCTGGGCGGTGTCGAACTGCATCGGGTAGACGTTCGGGTCACCGGTGGCGGCGTCGACGATGCCGAACTGCTGGTTCGGGTTCGCCTTGGCGATCTTGCCGGTGGCCTCGCCCATCAGTCCGCCGACGGCCAGGACGAAGTCGCAGCCCTGGTTGACGTACTGGGTCAGGTTCGGCTCGTAGTCGGCCTCGGCCTTGGACGGGACGTACTTGACCTCGATGTTGCTGTTCTGCTCCTTGGCCGCCTCCAGGCCCTTCCAGGCCGAGGCGTTGAAGGACTTGTCGTCGATGCCCCCGACGTCGGTCACCATGCAGGCGTTGAACTTCTGGTCGCCGCTGCCGGCGCTGTTGTTCTCCTCGGGGGCCTCGCCACACGCGGCGGCGCTCAGTACGAGCCCGCCCACCGCGACGACGGAGGCGATCCGCATCCCACGCACAGTGCGCAAGACGTCTCCTTCCCATTGCACACCGCGCCAGAAGCGGTGGCTGCCCTTGAGCCGGCCTGCGCCTTGCCGCCGGCGGTTCATCGTTACGGACGCGAAGCGTACGCCCGCGTCCACCCACCGGCCGACAATCGTGCACGACTGTTCAACGCTCGTTACCCTTGCGTAACCCTCGGGGGCGTCGGATCACCCTCGTGTCCGATCCTCGGCCGGTGGGCCGGGTGGAACGTCCGGTCATCTGACGACCGGACCGATGATCACCAGAAGACCGCCACCGCCGCGTTGACCAGGGTCAGGCCGACGACCGCCAGGAAGTGTCCCCGGTTGACCTCGTCGCGCTTACGGCTGAAGAACACCATGACGAAGATCAGCACGGCGAGCAGCAGCTTGACGCCGAGCTTGACCGGGGACGGTTCGTCGCCGTCGCGCAGCGGGGCGGAAAGGCCGATCCCGGTGGCCAGCTGGATCACCGCGCCCCAGAGCATCGCCGGGTTCATCCGGATCTTTCCGGTCACCAGCTGGGCGACCGCACCACCGAGCAGCAGCGCGAAGCCGATCAGGTGCAGGTACAGGAGAATCAGTCGCAGAGCTTCCATGTGCCCCATCCTCCCCTATCAACGACGGAACGTAGTAGCGACCTCGGCGTGGTCGGCCCGCCGACGCCGAGGCGCCCGGTCGGAGAAGCTCCCCGACCGGGCGCCCTGGCCGCCATCACTGGTCCACCCGGCGGCCTGCGTGACCAGCTGGGCCGGACCGTACCGGCGGTGTGTGTGACCGCGGAGCCGGACCGTACCGGCGGTGTGTGTGACCAGCGGAGCCGGACCGTACCGGCGGCGTGCGTGACTAGACGAGCCGGACGGCCCCGGTGATGGTGGTGTTCTTGATGGTGGTCTTGGCACCGACCGCCTTCAGGCCGCCGTTGACTGTGGTCTCCACCAGGTTGACCAGCTGGGAGCCGTTGGCGTTGACGTCACCGTTGACGGTGCTCTTGTACACGATCAGGCTGCCACCGGCCGCGACCTTGACGACGCCGTTGACGGTCGCCCGGTCCAGGCAGACGGTGCTGCCGGCCTTGACGGTCAGACCGCCGTTGACCCGGGCGGTGAGCACGTGGTCGCACTCGGGGTAGCTGATCTGGTTCTGCGGGTTGGACTCGTCGAAGGCCACCACGGCCTCGGCGTTGTTTGTCCGGGCGTCCGCGATCTTGAGAACGTCGAAGCCCTTCTGGATGTCAGAGGAGTAGATGAACCCGTTGTGGTAGTAGGCCGACCAGGAGCCGCCCAGCACCAGGCGGGAGTCCGACAGCGGACCCCGCTCCCAGAACCCGATCTCGACCGGGTTGCTGGAGTCGGTGAAGTCGAAGACCGAGATGCCACCCTGGTACCAGGCCTGGACCATGATGTCGCGGCCCATGGCGGGGATCAGGGAGCCGTTGTGGGCGACGCAGTTCTCGAACCGGGTGTTCTCCCGGGGGATCTTGAAGTAGCTCTTGAAGACGAGCTTCCGCTCGGCCCCCTCACCCTCGATGTCGAAGAGGGCGTTCGCACCGCGCTTCGGGCCGATGGTCGGGTTGCAGGTGGCCGCGCCACCGCCGCCCAGCTCGTCGGTGAAGATGACCTTGTTGCCGCTGTTGTTGAAGGTCGCGGAGTGCCAGAAGGCGAAGTTGGTGTCCCGGACCCGGCTGAGCACGACCGGGTTGGTCCGGTCGGAGATGTCCATCAGGACCCCGTCGCCCATGCAGGCACCGGCGGCCAGGTCCAGCTCGGCGTAGACGGTCACGTCGTGGCAGCCGCTGGTCGAGGCGGCGCCCAGCTCACCCGGGAACAGGTTCGGGGTGGCGACCACACTGGCCTGGGTCGGGTCGTTGAGCGGGACCTCGATGATCGAGAGCTTGTCGTGCGGCGGCTGGCAGTCCGGGAAGCTCGCGTTCGGGCTGTACGACTGGACGTAGACGTAGATCTTGTCCTTGGTCTTGGCCGGGACGAGGGTGTGGGTGTGCGACCCGCAGTCGGTCTCGATGGCCTTGACGTAGGTCGGGTTGACCTTGTCGGAGACGTCGAAGATCCGGACGCCCTCCCACGAGCTCTTGATGGTCGCCGACTGCGCGGTGCTGTTGCACGAGTCGTCGTTTCGGGAGGAGTCGACGGAGAGGAAGAGCAGGTTGCCGTGGACCGAGATGTCGTTCTGCGCACCCGGGCAGAGGACCTGGCTCACCAGCTTCGGGTTACGCGGCTTGCTGATGTCGTACGTGGTGAAGCCGTCGTAGTTGCCGACGAAGGCGTAGTTGCCCTGGAAGGCGATGTCGGTGTTGTACGAGGACTCCCTGTCGAACGCCCCCGACTTGGGCAGGTTGGCGATCGTCCGGAAGTTGCTGCTGGACTTGATTTCGTCCACCCCGGGGATGACGTATCCCGGGTCGGCGGTCTCGTCGACGGCGGCGCTGGCCGGGGCACCGGCCACAGAGGTCAGCAGAAGGGCCGCGGTGGCGGCAAGGCTGATGACCCCGAGCCGCCGCGTCCCTTGTGGGGGTTTACTGAACATCGAACGACACCCTTCGTCGGGGGGAGAGGTGACGGGACCATATCGTGGGGTCCGACGAGGACATTGTGATCTGCATCACAGTCGTGAACCAGGGAAGGTAACGATCAGGTAACTCGACCCTGCGAAGTCCCTGAACAAAAAGCGCAGCGCGGAGTATTCGTCCATATCGCTCGGCAACCCTTCCGGTGCTGGCCAGGCCGCGTTACGATCCCGGCCAAATCTGGGTCGGTGGCAGGAGACGAACTGTGCTAGGCAAACAGATCCGCGGACGGTCCCGCCGGTGGCGGACCATCGTCGTAGTGGAACTGGCCGTGGTCGCCGTACTGGTCGCCGGAGCAGCGGTGGCCTTCGGACTCGGCGACGACGAGCCCGAGCCCACTGCGAGCGCCGCCGCCCCGGACCCGATCGCCCTCTCCGGGATGCCGGACGCCAGCGCGCCGGTCCTGCGCCCCGGCCGCCCCGGCGAGACGGCGCAGAAGGTGCCGGCCAACGAGTTCACCCCGCTGCCGTCGCCCTCCTACAACGCGGCCGACGTCCGGTTCGTCACCATGATGATCCCGCACCACGAGCAGGCCCTCGTCATGGCGCGGCTCGCCCCGCAGCGGGCCGCCAACACCGGCATCGCCGCCATCGCCGACCGGATCCTGGCCGCCCAGGGACCGGAGATCAAGACCCTGGAGAGCTGGCTGGAGGCGCGGGGCCTCAAGCGGGACGCGGCAGCAGACCGGGGCCACGCCCACGGGATGTCCGGCATGCAGTCGCCGGAGGCGTTGCAGAACCTGGAGGCCGCCCGGGGCGCCGAGTTCGACAGGCTCTTCGTCTCCATGATGAGCGACCACCACGAGGGAGCCGTCAAGATGGCCCTGGAGGCGCAGACGCTCGGCGTCGACTCCATCGTCAACGAGGCCGCCACCAGCGTCGCCGTCGAGCAGCGGGTCGAGATCCAGCGGATGCGGGAGGCCCTCGCCGGGTGACCCGCCGCTCGACGGGTCACCCCTTCACCGCTGCGGAGGTCAGCCCGGAGACGATGTAGCGCTGGAGGAAGTCGACGCCCAGCCCGAACAGGCTGTCCACCAACCCGAGTCGGTGTGGTGAAAAGTCTTGCTGCCCGGCGCGTGAGGGAAGCGCCGCAGGTCTCACGGGTTGCCGGGACGCCAGCAAGATATTGTAGGGGATGGAAAACCTTGCAGAGAAGTCCGCAAGAAGTTGCCCCTGCGCTACAGTGCCGCCATGCGCGCTCGACTGTCCGACATCGCCCAACAGGCAGATGTCAGCGAGGCCACCGTGTCGCGGGTGCTCAACGACCGCCCCGGTGTGGCCCCCGCGACCCGGCAGGCCGTCCTGACCGCCCTCGACGTCCTCGGCTACGAGCGCCCCGCCCGACTGCGCAAACGCAGCGCCGGACTGGTCGGCCTGGTGACCCCGGAGCTGGAGAACCCGATCTTCCCGGCGTTCGCCCAGGTCATCGAGTCCACGTTGGCCCAGAGCGGCTTCACCCCGGTGCTCTGCACCCAGACCCCCGGCGGGGTCACCGAGGACGAGTACGTCGAGATGCTGCTGGACCGGCAGGTCTCCGGGATCGTCTTCGTCTCCGGTCGGCACGCCGACGCCGCCGCCGACCACGACAGATACCGGTCCCTGATCGCCAGACCGCTCCCGGTCGTCATGATCAACGGGTACGCGCCGGGGATCGCCGCCCCCTTCGTCTCCTGCGACGACCGTGAGGCCACCGAACTCGCCGTGGCCCACCTGGTGGCCCTGGGGCACCGGCGGATCGGCCTGATCACCGGCCCGGACCGGTTCGTCCCGGTGCAGCGGCGGGTGGCCGGCTTCCGGGCGGCGATGTCCCGGCTCACCGGGCTGGACGAGGCCGAACTGGCCGAGCTGGCCGAACTGTCCCTGTTCGGGGTGGAGGGGGGCGAGGCCGCCGCCGGTCGGCTCCTGGAGCGGGGGGTCACTGGGATCGTCTCCGGCTCGGACCTGATGGCGCTGGGCGCGATCCGGGCCGCCCGCCAGCGCCGCCTCTCCGTACCCGATGACCTCTCCGTCGTCGGGTACGACGACTCGCCCCTGATGGCGTTCACCGATCCGCCGTTGACCACAATGCGTCAGCCGGTCGCGGCGATGGCGGTGGCGGCCGTCCGGGCGCTGGTCGACGAGATCAACGGCCACGGTGCCCCCCACTCGGAGTACCTGTTCCGTCCGGAGCTGGTGGTCCGTGGCTCCACAGCGATCGCCCGGCCCGCCGGGGACACCCCACCACACCACTCCCCTACCCCCGCAACCCCTCCGTCGCCCCTCCGTCGCCCCCTCGCCGTCCCGCGTTGATCAAGGGGTTTGCGTCAGTTCGGGCGGTTCCCATGACGCAAACCCCTTGATCACCACGGGAGGCCGGGGGGCTGGGGAGGCCGGGGGGCGGGGGGGCGGGGGTGGGGGGCCGGGGAGGCCGGGGTGGGGGGGGGGGCTTGCGTAAGGTTTGCTTGACTCTTTCAGGAGCTTGACGGCATTCTGCTGGGACGTCCGCGCCCGCCCGTCAGCGGCGAGGCCGGACGCCGCCACCGTCCCGCGCCGAAGAACGGGGTCCGAGACCGATGACCACCCCACACCTGACCCCGCCGACCACCGACGACGACTGGTGGCGGTCCGCCGTCGTCTACCAGGTCTACGTACGCAGTTTCGCCGACTCCGACGGCGACGGCGTCGGCGACCTACGGGGCATCCGGGAACACCTGCCGTACCTGCGCGACCTGGGGGTGGACGCGCTCTGGCTGACGCCCTTCTACACCTCCCCGATGGTCGACGGCGGCTACGACGTGGCCGACTACCGGGACGTCGACCCGATGTTCGGCACCCTCGCCGACTTCGACCACATGATCACCGACGCCCACGCACTGGGCCTGCGGATCATCGTCGACCTCGTGCCGAACCACACCTCCGACGCGCACCCCTGGTTCCAGGCGGCGCTGGCCGCCGCCCCCGGCTCCCCCGAACGGGACCACTACCTGTTCGCCGACGGCCAGGGACCCGACGGCGGTCTCCCGCCAAACGACTGGGAGAGCATCTTCGGCGGCCCGGCCTGGACGCGGGTCCCCGACGGGCAGTGGTACCTGCACCTGTTCGACCCGGCCCAACCCGACCTGAACTGGCGGCACCCCGAGGTACGCGAGGAGTTCCTGGACATCCTGCGGTTCTGGCTCGACAGGGGCGTCGACGGATTCCGGATCGACGTCGCCCACGGCATGATCAAAGCCGAGGGGCTTCCCGACGTCGGCTTCAACTCGATGACCACCGGCCGCCGCCAGTCCGAACTGCTCGGCAAGGGTCGGCTGCCCTACTTCGACCAGGACGAGGTGCACGACGTCTACCGCGCCTGGCGGCCGATCCTGGACAGCTACCCCGGCGGTCGGATGGCTGTCGCCGAGGCCTGGGCAGAGACGCCCCAGCGGCTGGCCCGCTACATCGGCCCGGACGAGCTGCACCAGGCGTTCAGCTTCGACTTCCTCGACGCCACCTGGTCTGCCGACTCGTTCCGGAAGGTGATCGACACCGCGTTGACCGAGTCGACGATCGTCGGAGCGCCGACCACCTGGGTGCTCTCCAACCACGACAAGCAACGGCACGTCACCAGGTACGGCGACGGCCCGCAGGGGCTTCGCCGCGCCCGGGCGGCCAGCCTCCTGATGCTCGCCCTGCCCGGCAGCGCCTACCTGTACCAGGGTGAGGAGTTGGGCCTCCCGGAGGTCCTCGACCTCCCCGACGAGCTGCGTCAGGACCCGGCGTTCCTGCGTACCGGGGAGAGCCGGGACGGCTGTCGGGTGCCGATCCCGTGGGACGGGGAACTGGCCCCGTACGGCTTCGGCCCGCCGGGCGGTGCACCGAGCTGGCTGCCCGCCCCGGCCACCTGGCAGGCGCTGTCGGTGGCGGCGCAGACCGGTGTATCCGGATCCACCCTGGAGCTGTACCGGACCGCGCTGCGGATCCGGCACGACCATCCGGCGCTGGCCACCGACGCCGGGGAGGTGGTCTGGCTCGACACCGACCCGGGGGTGCTCGCCTTCCGTCGCGTCGCCGGTCCGGCCGCCCTGACCTGCGTGGTCAACCTCAGCGGCGCGCCGGTGACGATCGACGGGTACGGAACGGCGATCGCCGCCAGCGCCGAGCTCACCCCGGCGGGCACCGGACACGTGCTCCCCGTCGACGCCGCCGCCTGGTTCGACGAGCACTGAACCGGGGGGATTGACAGGAGGCTCCCCGGGGTAAGCAGAGATCGCCCTGGTCGCCCGGCCGTGCCACGACGCCAGCCGGCGGCCGGGCTCTGACGACCCCTTGTGGTGGGGGGTGAACGGCGGCGGTGCCCGGGATCGTCCGGGTGCCGCCGCCGAGGGGTGTACGCGGTCGATCAGCGGTGTACCCGGTCGAGCGTTCTACGCGGTCGACCAGCGGCGTACGCGGTCAGGTCCCCTTGCCGGTGAGCATGCCGGCGATCCGGTTGAACCCGGCCCGCAGCTCCTCCTCGGTGGGTTCGGTGAGGGGCTGGGAGTGCCGCTCCTCCTCGGTGAGGCGGTCCTGTTCCTCGTCGAACGTCTCCTCGTAGTCGCCGTACAGGTCGATCTCGTCGGTCTCGGTGGTGTCGCAGACGGCGGTACGGGCGGCGGTGATCTCGTCGCGGATCTCGGCGGCGGAGACCGCCGGCAACAGCGGCTCGACCACCGCCATCAGCGGCTCCTCGGAGACCACCGCCTCGGCGAGGGCGAGCGCGTGGGGGCGCTCGTACGGGCCGCAGACCACCGGCTCCCACTCGTCGGCCTCGTCGAGCGGGCCGAAGGTGATGATCCAGGGCAGGCCAAGCATCGGCGAGTCCGCCGGCAGGTCCAACGTCACGAGTGCGCCCACCGGCTCATCATGGGCCGCGAGGGTGCGGACGCGGGTGCCGTTCACTCGAATCCGGGCCATCTGGATCGGTCTCCACGTCGACGTCCCGGGCAGCCGGAGCCTCCGCCAGGTCGACCACCCGACCGTGTCGACTGGTGGCGGCGAGCGCCGCCCCGAAGAGCACCAACTGGTTGAGCAGGTACAGGTAGACCAGCAACCCGACGGCACCGGCCACCACCGCGTACGCCGGGTTGCGCTCGGTCCGGACCACGTAGTACCGGCCCACCGTGTTGAGCAGCGTGATGCCGATCGCGACGACGAACACCACCGGACGCAACCGACGCCGACTCATCCGCAGTCGGGGCACGGCCACCAGCAGCGCGGCGGCCAACACCGCGTTGACAAGCACACTCAGCACGGCGCTGACGGTGGTCAGGCCGATCGACCCGGTGCTGCGCAGCAGGAACCGCAGCAACGACTCCAACGCGTCGACGGCGGCCACCGAGACGCCGAGCAGCAGGAACACGCCGACCATCACGCCCAGGTCGACCAGCCGCCGGACCACCAGGTTGCCGGGCTGCTGGTTGAGCCCGTACAGCAGACGCTGCGAGGAACGGATCGCCTCGATCCAGCCGATCCCGGTGAAGACCAGGATCACCAGCCCCACCACCCCGACGGTGCCACTGCTCTGGGCGATCTGCTCCGGGTCGAGGAACGGCAGGTTCTCCCTGAGGAAGTCGGCGGCGGCGGCGCTGACGTCGTCGTTGTCCTCCAGGATCGCGCCGAAGACGGAGTACCCCACCAGCGCCAACGCGAACGCGGCGAAGAAGCCGTAGTACGCGATCGCGGCGGCCAGCCGGGCACCGAGCGCCTCGGCGTACAACTCCCCGGCCCGCCAGACGTGGTCGAAGACTGCCGAACGCCGACGGGCACCGTCGAGCCGACGGTCGATGCCGGCCTGGAGCCGCCCCATCACGTCCACGGTGTCATCCTCGCCGACGGAGTCGACGAACCGTCTCGGACGCGGCGATCGTTCAACCGCCGAGCGGGAAGTCCCGACGCGGCTGCCACCGGGCCTGGCCGCTGTGGGAGAACAGGGTGAACGAGTTCACCTCGAACATCGCCGAGAAGTCGGCCAGGTCCTCGTACGCCCGGTCGAGGGCTTCCGGTGCGACGTCCTGGGCGACGGTGACGTGCGGATGGTACGGAAACCTGGCCTCCCGGTGCAGCTCGGCGGCGGAGCCGATGGCGGCGGCGAGCAGCTCGCACTCGCTGATCCCCGCCGCGACGGCCACGAACACCACCTGGGTGACCGGCCGGAAGGTGCCGGTCCCCCGCAGGTGCAGGGTGAACGGCAGGTGGGCGGCGGCGACCGCCGCCAGGTGGGCCTCGACCGCCGCAAGCGCGGCCACCGGGATCTCGGTCGGCCCGAGCAGTGTCACGTGCGCCGGGATGTCGGCTGCCTGCGGGTCACCGGCCTCGGCGCGCCGACGGGTCAGGAACGGCCCCCACGGCTGCGGGATGTCCACGGCGATCCCGATCTGGATCGTGCCACCCGCCTGCGACGAGCCCTCGCCACGATCCACCTCAACCGCCACCCCTCTGTGACCCGACCCGTCCACGTTCGCCGCCTCGGGTCACTCGCCCCGAGCCGGCGGGAAGAACCCGACCCGTTCGTACGCGGCGCGCAGGGTCTCACCGGCGACCGCGCGCGCCTTCTCCGCACCGGCGGCGAGGAGCCTGTCGAGCTGGGCCGGATCGTCCAGGTACGCCGCCGTCCGCTCCTGGATCGGCTTGACGAAGTCGGCCACCACCTGGCCCAGGTCCTTCTTCAGGTCCCCGTAGCCCTTCCCGGCGTACGCCCCGACCAGGTCGTCGATGTCCCGGCCGCTGAGCGCGGAGTAGATGGTGAGCAGGTTGGAGATGCCGGGCTTGGCCTGTGCGTCGAAGACGATCTCGCGGCCGGTGTCGGTGACCGCCGACCGGATCTTCTTGGCCGACCGGTTCGGCTCCTCCAGCAGGTCGATGATGCCGCCGGGAGCCGAGGAGGACTTCGACATCTTCGCCGTCGGATCCTGAAGATCGGTGATCTTGCCGGTGTCCTTGACGATGTGCGCGGCCGGGACGGTGAAGGTCCGCCCGAAGGTGGTGTTGAACCGCTGGGCCAGGTCCCGGCTCAGCTCCAGGTGCTGCCGCTGGTCCTCGCCGACCGGCACCGCGTCGGCCTGGTAGAGCAGGATGTCGGCGGCCTGCAGGACCGGGTACGTGAAGAGGCCGACGGTGGCCCGGTCACTGCCCTGCTTCTGCGACTTGTCCTTGAACTGGGTCATCCGGCTGGCCTCGCCGAACCCGGTGATGCAGCCGAGGATCCAGGCCAGCTGGGCGTGCTCGGGCACCTGGGACTGGACGAACAGGGTGCTCCGGTCCGGGTCGATGCCGACCGCCAGCAGCTGGGCGGCGGCCCGCCGGCTCCGCTGGTGCAGCACCAACGGGTCGTGCCCGGCGGTGATCGCGTGCAGGTCGACCACGCAGTAGAACGCGTCGTGGGTGTCCTGAAGGGCCACCCAGTGCCGCACCGCGCCCAGGTAGTTGCCGAGGTGGAACGAGTCGGCGGTCGGCTGGATGCCGGACAGGACGCGGGGACGAGCGACGGCGTCGGACATGCAAGCGATTCTGTCAGTCGTAGGGTGAGCACCGGCACGTACCCCGCGCGGGGCGACCCAGTCAGGAGGAAACGACGTGAGACTGCTCGTCACCGGAGGGGCCGGCTACATCGGCAGCGTGGTCACCCGGATGCTGCTCGACGCCGGACACGAGGTGGTCGTCCTCGACGACCTGCGGACCGGCCACCGGGTCGCCATCGCCCCCGAGGCCGTCCACGTCGAGGCCTCCCTCCACGACGTCGCCCGGGTCCTCACCCCGAAGGCGGGGTTCGACGCGGTGCTGCACTTCGCCGCGCTGATCGCCGCCGGGGAGTCGATGACCCGGCCCGAGCTCTACTGGCACACCAACACCGTCGGGTCGCTCGCCCTGATCGACGCGGTGCGGGCCGCCCGGGTACCGAAGCTGATCTTCTCCTCCACCGCCGCCGTCTACGGCAACCCGACCGAGGTCCCCATCCCGGAGACCGCTGTCAAGGCCCCCACCAACACGTACGGGGCCACCAAGCTCGCCGTCGACATGGCCCTGACCTCCGAGGCGGTCGGGCACGGGCTGGCCGCCGTCTCGCTGCGCTACTTCAACGTCGCCGGTGCCCACCTCGACGGCGACGTGGCCCTCGGCGAGCGGCACGACCCGGAGAGCCACCTCATCCCGATCGCCCTTGAGGTGGCCGCCGGAGTGCGGGAGAAGCTCCAACTCTTCGGCGACGACTACCCCACCCCCGACGGCACCTGCGTCCGCGACTACATCCACGTCGCCGACCTGGCCCGCGCCCACCTGCTCGCCCTCGACGTGGCGACCGGCGGGCAACACCGGATCTACAACCTCGGCAACGGCAACGGGTTCAGCAACAGGCAGGTGGCCGACGTGGTCCGGGAGGTCACCGGCCGTCCGGTTCCGGTGGAGGTCGCCCCCCGACGCGACGGCGACCCGGCCGAACTGGTTGCTTCCTCCGCGCTGGCCCGCGCCGAACTGGGCTGGGTCCCCCGCAAACCCACACTGCACGACATGGTCGCCGACGCCTGGATCTTCTACCAGGCACACCGACCGGCCCGGCCGTGACCACCCGGCCGGGCCACCGGTCCGTCGGAAAGCCCTCCGCCGGGGACGACGCCGGGCAGCGGCCCCTCGGCGAGGTGGCCGAGCGGGCCGAGACGGCCTTCCGATCCGGGTACGCCGAACCCCCCGCCGGCCGCTGGGCGGCACCCGGACGGGTCAACCTGATCGGCGAGCACACCGACTACAACGACGGGTACGTGCTCCCCTTCGCCCTGCCCCTGCGTACCGTGGTCGCCGCCGCGCGGCAGGACGGGCCGACCTGGACGGTCCGCTCGGAGCTGGCCGACGAGCCGGTCACCTTCACCGCCGACGAGGTGACCGGGCCGGGCCGGGTCACCGGCTGGGCGGCGTACGTCGCCGGGGTGGTCTGGGCGCTGCGGGAGGCCGGACACGACGTGCCCGGAGCGCGGCTGGCGATCGCCTCGGACGTCCCACTCGGTGCCGGGCTCTCCTCCTCGGCCGCGCTGGAGGCGGCGGTGCTGGCCGCCCTGGTCGACCTGGGCGGCCTGGACCTGCCCGCCGAGGACCGACCCCGGCTTGCCAAGCGGGCCGAGAACGCATACGTCGGTGCGCCCACCGGGATCATGGACCAGTCGGCGACGATCCGGTGTCGGGCCGGGCACGCGCTCTTCCTCGACTGCCGCACCGAGGCCGTCGAGCACATCCCGTTCGACCTGGCCGCCGCCAGCCTGGCGATCCTGGTCGTGGACAGCCGCGCACCGCACCGGCACGCCGACGGCGAGTACGCCGCCCGCCGCGCCACCTGCGAGCGGGCCGCCGACACACTGGGCGTGCCGGCCCTGCGGGACGTGTCCGCAGACGGGCTGGCCGCCGCCCTGGACCGGCTGCCCGACGACGAGACCCGCCGCCGGGTCCGGCACGTGGTGACCGAGAACCAGCGGGTCCTGGAGACCGTCGACCTGCTCCGGGCCGGCGGGATCCGGGAGATCGGCCCACTGCTCACCGCCTCGCACGCCTCGATGCGCGACGACTTCGCCATCACCGTCCCCGAGATCGACACCGCGGTCGAGGCGGCCCTGGCCGCCGGTGCCCTGGGGGCCCGGATGACCGGCGGCGGCTTCGGCGGCTGCGTCCTCGCCCTGGTCGACGCCGACCGCACCGAAGCGGTCGCCGCCGCCGTCACCGCCGCGTATTCCGACCGGGGCTTCACCCCACCCACCATCTTCACCGCCCTCCCCGCCCCCGGCGCCACCCCCGTGTAAGGAAGGGCCCCCTGTTAACGCTTCCGGTATAGAAGGGTTCCCCTCTCACCCCTCGGCAGGACGCCGCTCGCCCAGCCGCGGCTCGACAGGACGCGGTTCGGCGGGTGCCGGGACGGGTGGGCGGCGGGCCCAGCTCACGAAGCGCCGTTCCAGGGCCGCCCGGGTCGGCGGGCTAGCGAGCCGATCCAGCGCGAAACCGGCCTCGACCTTCATGGTGACCAGGTGCCGGAGCAGCCCGTCGTGGTCGGTGCCATATGCCGCCAGCAGCCCTCGCCGGGCCGGCTCGCACGGCCAGTCCTGTCGGCAGGCCGAACACCGCCACAACGGGCGCATCGGCCGGTGCGGATAGTTCGGTGACGGGTCCGGCACCGCGCGGGGTGCCCGCAGCATCCGCAACGCGACCGCCTGCGCCTCACCCGCCGACAGGTCGACGGCGAAGAGGAACCGCCGCACGACCGTCGTCGGCTCGGCCACCTCCCGCAGGTCGCGCAACGCGTGATGGGCGAAGAACGCAAGCAACCGGTACGCCTGCCCGGCGGGATCGAGCCCTCGGAACTCCCGGCACGGCCACGGTTCGCCGTCGGTCGGGCAGCACCACGTCGGGGCGTACCCGACATGGTTGGTCTCCTCGGTCGGACCCGGCGCGGTCGGCTCCGGGCCCGGCACGGCGCGGTGGCCGGTCACCGGGGCCAGCCTCGG
>NZ_JBEPEQ010000080.1:0-27712 GCF_040300925.1 Micromonospora sp. NPDC000207 | reverse complement strand
ACGACCCGGACGAGGTCGCCGTGCTGGAGGACGTCGCCCGGCGGGCGGCCCTGGCGATCGAGAACGCCCGGATCCACGCCGAACGCCGCCGGATCGCCCAGGCGCTCCAGCAGTCACTGCTGCCGCCGGCGCTCCCGGTGGTGGACGGGATCGGCTTCGCCGCCGAGTACGTCCCCACCGGCGACGACGCCGACGTCGGGGGCGACTTCTACGACGTCCTGCCGTTGCCGGACGGAGGATGGCTCGTCGTGATCGGCGACGTCTCCGGCAAGGGGGTGCAGGCGGCGACGGTGACCGGACTGGTCCGGGACGTCATCCGGGTGCTGGTCGGGGACGGCAAGCCCCTGCCGGAGGTGCTGTCCCGGCTCAACGAGACGCTCGTCGACAGGGGCGGTGGCAGGTACTGCACCCTCGCCCTGGCGTCGATCGGGCCGGGCGACGGCGATCGACTCGACGTCTCGCTGCACCTGGCGGGCCACGACCGGCCGGTGCTGTTGCAGGCTGACAGCGGGGCCGCCTTCATCGGCACCACCGGCACCGCGCTGGGACTGCTCGACTCGATCACCTCGCCCACGACGGAACTCTCCCTGGCCCCCGGTGACTCGCTGATCTTCTTCACCGACGGGGTCACCGAGCGGCGTCGCGGCCGGGAGCTGTTCGGGGCGGACCGGCTCCGCGACGCCGCCGCCCCGCTGGCCGGCTACTCCGCCGACGTGGTCGCCGCCCGACTGCGCGCCACCACGATCAACTTCTCGGTGGAGGCACCCCGCGACGACATCGCCATACTGGTGCTCCGAAACGACGCCATCTGACCGGCAGCGACGTGACCACCGGGTCAGTGGCCGCCGGGCAGACGACCGGGGGCGAGTCGGCGGGCCGGATCGATCCGCTCCTTGATCTCGCCGAGTCGGGACAGGCCGGGCAGGCCGCCCCACAGGTCGACCAGCTCACGGATTCCGGCCGGTGCCGCCACCACCACACACGTGCCCTCCCGCAGCAGGAGCAGCCGGCGGAGCACCTCGACGACCGAGACCACCCGTTCGGCGGCGACGAACGGGCTCGGAAGGACGGCGTGCACCACCCCGGCGGCCACCGATCCTCGGATCGGCACCGGAGTCCGCAGGTGGTCGACGAAGGCGTACATCGCGGAGCTCAGGTGTCGGGGTTCGGCTTCGATCCGCAACACCACGTCGCCGGTGCCGAAGGGGTACCGCCCCCACCAGCGCGGTGCGCCCGAGCTCGTCGTCACCCGGCCGCCCAGGACCCTGCGTAGTCTCCGCACCCGGTCGTCGACGTCGGCCCGCTCCCCCTCGACCAGCACCACCAGGCTGCCCGCGCCGAGGGCGGACCGACCGGCCACCGAGGGGTGTTCGGCGTTGACGAACTGGCTCAGCTCCGCACCACCGGCCAGGTCCAGCTCGATCGCCGACTCTCCCACGTCCGCGGCCCGCACCTCGCCGACCAGGTCGGACACCTCAAGGGGGTTGGCGACCGGCCGGGCGACGTAGATCCGGGTCTCCGGAAGGGGTTGGGTCCGCAGGGTGGCCTGCACCACCAGCCCGAGCCCGCCGTTGGAGCCGCAGAGCAGGCCCATCTGCTCGCCGGCGTCGGTCGGCCACCCCCCGGTGTCGGCGTTCGCCCAGGCGGAGTCGACGCGGACGTCGGGTGGCAGGTTGGTGGTCGTCGGACGGGAGCGGCGTGCTCCGCGCCCGGGGCCGCCGACGTCGGTGCGGACGACCCGCAGGACCCCGTCCGGGTTCAGGTGACGCAGCTCGGTCACCTGGTCGGCGGGGCCGCCGTAGCGCAACCGCAGCGGACCGGCCTCGCCGGCGGCGAGCACCCCGCCGAGGGTGGCACCCGCACCCGTCGACGGCGGATCGAAGGACAGCCGTTGGCCGGACCGGGCCAACCGGTCCTGGATCGAGCGGAACGGGGTGCCCGCACCGACCTCGATCTCCGAGGGGTTTTCACGATGATGACCGAAACCGGCGAGTCGCCCGGTGTCCAACACGATGTCGACCCGGGCCGGAGTGGAGCCCCAGTCGATTTTGGTCCCGGCACCGCGCGGCACCACGCTCAGTTCACACTCGGCGGCGAGGCGGAGGACCTCCGTCGCCGCCGACACGTCACCGGGTGCCGCCACCCAGTGGCCCAACTGGCCCGCGACCTCGTCCGCTGCCCCGGCGAGGCGGGCGAAGGACCGACCACAGATGTCCTGAAGCCGATCGGTCACCTTCGCGGACAGCGACCGCCCCATCGACGAACTCGTTGCTCCCGACATGCCGGTCATCGTACAGGTGTACGAAGGCTGATGACGAACCGTATCGATCTCATGACTGAAAGCACCCCCACTGGGTTCACGTCACACCACCACCGTCGTCCACTGTGACCGATCGATGCCCCCGGCGCGACCCCACAATCGGCAGTAGACCCGACGGTGAGCCGGAATCGGACAGCGAACCGTCGGACACCCGACGACTGCCGACGGTGAGCGGCGAGTCACCCCCCGGTGGCCGTCGTGAGCGGAAACCGGTGGGACCGGCCGGTAACGTGACGCCGTGACCACCGAGATCCCCGTACCCGTCGCCAAGCGGGTCCCCACCGAACGCACCCACCACGGCGACACGGTCGTCGACGAGTACGCCTGGCTCACCGCCAAGGACGACCCGGACACCGTCGCCTACCTGAAGGCCGAGAACGCCTTCGCCGAGGCGCGCACCGCCCACCTGGACGGGCTGCGGACGGAACTGTTCGAGGAGACCCGCCTGCGGACCCAGGAGACCGACCTGTCGGTGCCCACCCGCAAGGGCGGCCACTGGTACTACACCCGAACCGTCGAGGGTCAGCAGTACGGCGTGCAGTGCCGCCGGGCGGTCCGCGACGGCGAGACCGAACCGCCGGTGAGCGTCGACGGCGCACCGCTCGACGGTGAGGAGGTGCTGCTCGACGGCAACGTCCTCGCCGAGGGGCAGGACTTCTTCGCCCTCGGAGCCTTCGACGTCAGCCCGGACGGCCGGTGGCTGGCGTACTCCACGGACTTCTCCGGGGACGAGCGGTTCACCCTGCGGGTGAAGGACCTGGCCACCGGCGAGGTCCTCGCCGACGAGATCCCCGGCACCTTCTACGGCACGGCCTGGTCGGCGGACGCCTCGGTGCTGTTCTACGTCACGGTGGACGAGGCGTGGCGGCCGGACCGGGTCTGGCGGCACGTGATCGGCACCCGGGCCGACCAGGACGTGGTGGTCCACGCCGAGGCCGACGAACGGTTCTGGGTGGGGGTCGAGCTGACCCGCTCGGAGCGGTTCGTCCTGATCGACATCCACAGCAAGATCACCAGCGAGGTGCTGGTGATCCCGGCGGGGAACCCGACCGGCGAGCCGGCCGTCGTCGCCCCGCGCCGACAGGGCGTCGAATACTCCGTCGAACACCACGGGCACCGGTTCCTGATCCTGCACAACGACGGGGCCGAGGACTTCGCCCTGGCGTACACCTCGGCGGACGCGCCGGGCGACTGGACGCCGCTGATCGAGCACACCCCCGGCACCCGACTGGAGTCGGTCGACGCGTTCGACAACCACCTGGTGGTCTCGCTGCGCAGCAACGGGCTGACCGGGCTCCGGGTGCTCCCGGCGGGCACCTCCGACTCGTACGACATCGACTTCCCGGAGCCGATCTACAGCGTCGGGCTGGACAGCAACCCGGAGTACCGCACCGGCACCGTCAGGCTGCGCTACTCCTCGCTGGTCACCCCGGACTCCGTCTACGACTACGACCTGGTCACCCGGGAGACGGTGCTGCGTCGACGCAAGCCGGTCCGCCCCGGCCCGGACGGACGGGAGTTCGACCCGGCCGCGTACGAGCAGCACCGCGACTGGGCGGTCGCCGACGACGGCACCCGGATCCCGATCTCCCTGGTCTGCAGGGCGGGTACCCCACGGGACGGCTCCGCCCCGTGCGTCGTCTACGGGTACGGCTCCTACGAGGCGAGCATGGATCCCTGGTTCTCGATCACCCGGCTCTCCCTGCTGGACCGGGGGGTCGTCTTCGCCGTCGCGCACATCAGGGGCGGGGGTGAACTGGGCCGCCGCTGGTACGAGGAGGGCAAGCTGCTGGCCAAGCGGAACACCTTCACCGACTTCGTCGCCTGCGCCCGGCACCTGGTCGGAGCCGGGTGGACGAGCACCGACCGGCTGGTGGCGAGGGGCGGGTCGGCCGGCGGTCTGCTGATGGGGGCGGTGGCCAACCTGGCCCCGGACGCGTTCGCCGGGATCGTCGCCCAGGTGCCGTTCGTGGACGCGCTGAACACGATCCTCGACCCCTCACTGCCGTTGACCGTGACCGAGTGGGAGGAGTGGGGCAACCCGCTGGCCGACCCCGAGGTGTACGCGTACATGAAGTCGTACACGCCGTACGAGAACGTCGCCTCGGTGGACTACCCCCCGATCCTGGCGGTGACCAGCCTGAACGACACCCGGGTCTTCTACCACGAGCCCGCCAAGTGGATCGCCCGACTGCGGGCCACCGCCCCGCAGGGCGACTACCTGCTCAAGACCGAGATGGGGGCCGGTCACGGCGGCCCCAGCGGTCGGTACGACGCCTGGAAGGAGGAGGCGTTCGTCAACGCCTGGACCCTGGACCGGCTCGCCGCCGGCTGACCGGACGGGCCCTGCCGTCCCACGACGACAGTGGGCCGCGCCCGGCGGGACCTGCCACCCGCCGGGCATCCGGCCACCGACCGGACCGCCACCGCCGACTCGGATCCGTGTACGACGGGCCGACCTCAGCGGCGCGCACCTCCCCGCCCCCTCGTCGTGTTCGTCCCCCGTTGGGGAGGGAGGACCACGCCCGTCGAGGTGCCCCCCTGGGTGGTGCCCCGGCCTTCGGCCGACGGCTCGGACAGACCGGACCCGCGCCGTTCCAGGTCCTCGCCGCGCCGAGCACGCGCCACCTCGCTCCGGTCCCTGTTCAGGTACTGGTCGGCCACGGCCACGGTGATCGCCAACATACCTGCGGTGCCCTGGAGGATCGTTTCGCTCTCGGTCACCAACGCGGCGAGATTGATCCCTCCGACACCGATGTTTCCGCTGGCGACGGCCATCTTGCGCCAGTTCTTGTCCTGATACGCCTGCGCGAATTCGGCACCGGCCTTGGCCAGGGTGAGGCTCGATCCGGTGATCACGACCGGCTTACTGTCGATCAGCGCCCCGAGGGTGGCCAGGAAATTGCCACCCATCTCAAGATTCTGCGGGGCGTGCGTGAGAATTTTCTGCTGCATGTCCTTGAGGCTCTGGAACCCGGCGCTCCGCGCGCCGGCCTCCGCCTCCGGCTCCGGCGGATCCTCCTGGCTCAGGTCCCTGTCGTTGACCTGGCTACCCGCTCGCACCGGCCTCGGTTCCTCAGCGATCACACCCAACTCGATCGAGTTCCTCCGGACCGCCGCATGGAGATCCGTCAGCGTGACCCGTCGCCGTAACCCGACCGACGGCTCCGCCGACCCCGGCTGAAGCGAGGCCATCGACGCGACGGCGACCAGTTCGGCGTCGGACGAACGCGGAGACTGGACGAGGGATCCAGCCGTCCACCGTGCCGGCGGGAGGGCGGGCTCGCTCGCGTACATCTCATCGAGCTCGAACCCGGATCCGGTGCTGGTCCGAGACAGCGCCTCGGCGAATGTCGCGGCCCTCTTGATGACCTGGCCTTCGGACGCCTCGTAACCCTCGGGCTCCTCGTGTACCTGCGGCATTACCTGCTCCTTCCACCACTGTGGCATCGGTCCCTCTCCGTCCGGACGGACGGCCCCGACATCACGCGGAAGGGAGCGTCCTCCATCGAACGAAGACGGACCATCGACACTGACGCCCGTGATTACGAGAAGCCAGGAAGGGAGGTTCACCGAAAAGAAGTGCACAATCGCACTGCGCTCATGTCCGGCCGATGCGTCCGGCCGTCACGTCCACCCGGAACCCCCAGCGGATCGACGGCGACGCAGGGCCGTAGCGGGTCAGCGGCGGCGCAGGGCCACCACTGCGACGTCGTCGTGGATCTCCGGCGGGGCCAGCTCGACCAGGAGTCGCTGACAGAAGGCGTCCAGGTCGTCGTCGACGACCGCCGCGACGGCGGCGAGGGCGGCCATCCCCTCGTCGATGGTGGCGTCCCGACGTTCGATCAGCCCGTCGGTGTAGAGCACCAGGGTCGACCCCCGGGGCAGGTCGAACTCCAGGTCGTCGGGGCGGGGGGCGCGGACCCCGAGCAGCGGGGCCGAGTGCTCGATGTATTCGACCTTGCCGTCGAGACTGATCAGGGCCGGCAGGTGCCCGGCGCTGGCCAACCGGACCCGACCGGTCCCCGGGTGCAGCAGCAGGACGCAGAGGGTGGCCAGCTCGGCCGGGAGCAGCTCCCGCATCAACTCGTTGACCAGGTACAGGATCTGGCTCGGCTGGTGCCCCTCCACCGCGTACGCCCGCACGGCGTGGCGCAGCTCGGCCATCACCGTCGCCGCGTGCAGGGAGTGCCCGGAGACGTCACCGATGGCCATCAGGAGGTGCCCGTCGAGCATCACCAGTTCGTAGAAGTCGCCGCCGACCTCGGTCTGGGCGCTCGCCGGCTCGTACCGCACGGCGAGGTCCAGTCCCGCGATCTCGGGGATCCGGCGGGGCAGGAGGCTGCGTTGCAGGGTGACGGCGATCCGGTGTTCCTCGTCGAAGGAGCGCTGCGCCTCGACCGCCGCCGCCACCGCCTGGGCGAGCTGCACCAGCACCGGGGTCCCCCGGGTCTGGGTGGCTGTGGGCACCACCACGTAGAGCGGGGCGCGGTCCTCACGGAGCCGGGCCGCGGCGACAGTGACCGTCTCCCCGGCGGGCCACTCGACAAGCCCCCACCGCTCGGGTCCGACCACCTCGACAGTGGACCCGGTCGGTACGCCGGTGTCGTCGACGATCCACGGGACGACAGACACCTCGGCGTCCACCCCGGCGCTGATCCCGGCCAGGCAGTCACCGTCGGAGGACTCGGCCACCACGGCGACCGGGCACTTGAAGATCCGCGCGGCACCGGCAGCCGCCGCCTCCAGCAGCTGGGCGAAGGTCGGCGCGGCGTGCACGGCGACCGAGGTGTCGGCCAGGCGGGTGAGCCGTTCGGCGAGCAGCTCCGCCCGCTGTCGTGCCTGGTAGTAGCGCAGGACCGCGTGGGCGGTGGCGACGAGTTCCTCCGGCTCGATCGGCTCGGCCAGGTAGGCGTCGGCCCCCCGGGTCAGCCCCCGTGCCCGGTCCACCACGTCCACGGCGTGCGCCGACACGTGGATCACCGGCATCGCCGGGTGGTCGGCCTTGATCCGTTCGCAGACCTCGAACCCGTCCAGGTCGGGCAGGCGTACGTCGAGCACCACCAGGTCGATCGGATCCCGGGCGACCCGTTCCAGCGCCTCGGTGCCGGTCTCCGCCTCGACGACCTGGAAGCCGGCCCGGGTCAGCCAGCTGACCAGGAGGTAGCGCTTGGTCCGGCTGTCGTCGACCACCAGGACGGTCGCCGGTGTGCCGTCCACCGTCAGGCTCCGCCTGCGGGCAGCACTACCGTGAAGCGACTGCCACGACCCGACTCGCTGGACAGTTCGAGGGTGCCGCCGAGCAGGGTCACCAACCGCCTGGCGTACGGCAGGCCGAGCCCTGTCCCGTTGGACCGTGAGGTTCCGGGGACCTGGTAGAACTCCTCGAAGACCCGCTCGTGCAGCTCCGGTGCGATGCCGACACCGGTGTCGGTGACCGACAACTCCCAGCGGCCGTCCCGCCCCTCTGCCCGCATCCGTACCTCACCCTGCTCGGTGAACTTGAGCGCGTTGTGCAACAGGTTACGCAGCACCTGGGCCAGCAACACCTCATCCGTTCGGACGAGCGACGGCTGGGGCGGTTCCTCGACCGTCAGGGCCACCTCGGGGCGGGTGGCCAGCGCCCGTACCGTGCCCCGGAGCTGGCCGAAGAGCGCCCGCAGGTCGACCTCGGACCAGGTCGGCTCGATCCGGCCGGACTCCGCCTTGGCCAGGTCGAGCAGTTCGTTGACCAGGGAGAGCAGGTCGGCCGCGGACGACCTGATCAGATCGACCTGTCGGGTCTGCTCGGTGGTGAGCGGATCGGAGCCGGAGTCGGCGAGCAGCCGCCCGAGCCCGATGATGGCGGTGACCGGGGCCCGTAGCTCGTGGCTGACGTTGGCCAGGAACCGGCTCTTGGACTCGCTGGCCGCCCGCAGCTGGGCGGACTTCTCGTCCAGCTCGGCGTAGAGGGCGACGACACCCTGGTTGGTCGCCTCCAGCTCCTCGGTGAGCTGGTTGTAGAGGGCCATCACCCCCCGGTTGGTCGCCTCCAGCTCCTCGTTGAGCACCGCCAGCTCGTCACGCTGGCTGCGTACCTCGTCGAGGGCGGCGATCAGCTGGTCGTTCTGGGTGGTGAGCTCCTCCAGGGCGGTGCCGGGGGCAGCGTGTTCCAGCTCGCTGCGTAGCTCGGCGAGGCGCTGCGGGTCCGGCTCGGAGGCGCTCGCAGGGGCACGTCGGGACATTCTCACGACGGTAGCCTCACCAACTGTCGTCACGCTCAGGACGTCTACCAGCCGGGCCACCGCCCCCGACTGCGGCTGGTAGACCCCGCCAGGCAGCGGCCGGACCGGAGCCAGGTCGATCTGGAGCGAGAACCGGCCGTCCGGGTGACCCACCGTGGCGAAGGTGACGTCGGCCCCGCCACAGCAGGCGAGCAGGTCCCGGGCGACCTCGCTGAGGGCGGTGGCGATCCGGACCTGGTCCTGGTGGTCGAGGCCGACAGCCGCCGCCACCTCCCGACCCCGCTGACGGACCAGGAAGATGTCGTGCTCCATCCGCAGGGTCAGGCGCAGCAGGGCGGTCCCCGCCTCGTCGATCACGACCAGCTCCGCGCGACCAGGACGCACGCGTCGTCGCGTCGGACCCCGGCGTCGCGGAGCAGGGTGGCGGCCACCACCGTCGGTGCCCGCGACGCCAGCCCCGGATAGTCGTCCAGGGACCAGCGGTCGACCACGCCGTCGCTGTGCATCACCAACGAGGCACCCGGTTCGAACGGGTAGTCGTACTCCCGCACCGTCGGGCGCTGGTGTCCGGCGATCCCGGGCAGCGACACCAGACCACGGCGTCGACCGCCCTCCACCGCCACCGAGGCACTGATGTTGCCGAGCCCGGCGTACCGGAGCATCCCGGCCTCCGGGTCGAGTTCGGCGACGGCCAGGGCGGCCCCCCTGGTGTGCGACATCGACCGGTGCAGGTGCTGCACCACCACCGCCGGGGAGGCGGCCGGGGCGGACCGGAAGGCGATGAGCGCGGCGTCGCTGGCGGCCGAGGCGAGCGGGCCGTGGCCGAGCCCGTCGCAGACCAGCACCTGGTGTCGTCCTTCGAGGACCCGGACGGCGTACGCGTCACCGCTGACCGGTTCGCCGCTCAACGGTCGGGTGATCCCGTCCGCCCAACTCGGCGGCGGAGCGGTCGTGGGCCAGACCTGGACGGCGAAGACGGTGCCCCGGCCGGTTCGGGAGTACCCGTCGGACCAGCTCGCCTGCCGGACGATGGCCCCGAGGCCGATACCGAGCGTGCCGGTGGTGGAGTGACCGTCCCGGGAGGAGACCGTCAGGTCGGCCATCCCCGGTCCGGTGTCGACAGCCACCAGTTCCACGCCGGCCTGCCCGTCGCTGCGTACCGGACGCAGCAACAGACTGCCCTCGTCGGCGTGCTTGACCAGGTTGCTGGTCAGCTCGGCCGCGACGATGGCCAGGTCCGCGGTGCGGGTGTCACCGAGTCGGAGCTGGTCGCCGAGGCGTTCGGCGGCCCGGCGGACCGCGCTGGCTGCGCTGCTGCTCTCCACCCGGAACCAGATCCCCCGGTCGGGGACCACGTCCGGGTTCACCTCGACCACTTGGTCACGGTGATCCGGGTGCCCTGTCCCACTGCGGTGTCGATGTCGAACTCGTCTACCAGGCGGCGGGCACCGCTGAGCCCGAGGCCGAGCCCGCCACCGGTGGTGTAGCCGTCGGTGAGAGCCAGGTCCAGATCGACGATGCCGGGTCCGGAGTCGGCGAAGACGATGCGTACGCCCCGCCGCCGGCCGTTCTCGGCGGTCCGTACCTCGACGGTGCCGCCTCCGCCGTAGACGAGGGTGTTGCGGGCCAGCTCGCTGGCGGCGGTGACCAGTTTGGTCTGGTCGACGAGGGAGAGCTTGACCGCCACCGCGACGGTACGCACCAACTGGCGGACCCGGACCACGTCCTCGTCGGCGCGGACCGCCTGGGTCTGCGGCTGCCCCAGGTCGACGCCGGTGGTCATCGTGATGCCGTCGTCTCGCCGTCGGGGCCGGTGTCGTCGACGAGCCAGTCGCGGTCGACTCGGGCGGCGATGAGTTCCATGCCGCGCTCGACGTTGAGGGCGGTCCGGATGCCGTTGAGGGACAGGCCCAGTTCGACGAGGGTGATGGCGACGGCGGGCCGCATCCCGACCACCACCGTCTCGGCGTCGAGCACCTTGGAGATCGAGGCGATGGTGGACAGCATCCGGCCGACGAACGAGTCGACGATGTCCAGGGCGGTGATGTCGATGAGCACCCCGTGGGTGCCGGTGGCGACGATCCGCTCGGCCAGGTCCTCCTGGAGCTGCACGGCGGTCTGGTCGGACATGTCCAGCTGGATCGAGACCAGCAGGATGTCGCCGATCTTGAGGATCGGTACCCGATCCATCAGGACTCCCTGCGGGCCCGGCGGCCGGTCTCGACCCCGGTGAGCCGGAGCACGTGTCGGAGGGCGTCGGCCAGGCTCGCCTTGGTGGCGATGTCGCCGAACTCGATACCGAGGGCGACGATGGTCTGCGCGATCTGCGGACGGATGCCGGAGATGATGCAGTCCGCGCCCATCAGCCGGGCGGCCACCACGGTCTTGAGGATGTGCTGGGCGACCTGGGTGTCGACAGCCGGTACGCCGGTGATGTCGATGATCGCGTACGGGGAGCCGGTGTCGACCAGGGTCTGGAGCAGCCGTTCCATCACCACCTGGGCGCGGGCCGAGTCCAGGGTGCCGACCAGCGGCACCGCGACGACGCCCTCCCAGAGCTTGACCACCGGGGTGGAGAGTTCGAGGAGCTGCTCGGCCTGGTCGGCGATGAGGCTTTCCCGGGTCCGCACATAGCTCTCGAAGGTGAACAGCCCCATCTGGTCGACGAGCCGGGAGTAGGAGACCCAGTCGCGCAGGGCGCTCGCCCCGCTGTCGATCTCCATCACGTCGAGCAGGACGTCCTTGAGGGCGAAGACGCTGACAGCGGTCTCGGTGGCGGAGAAGCCCTGCCGGGCCCAGCCCCGGGACAGCTCGGAGAGCTCGGCGCGCAGCTCACCGGCGCGCTGGTCGTCCAGGTCGACGAGCCCCTGATCACCGAGATTGATCATGCTACGGTGCAGGTCCTGGACGTGCCTGAGCAGTTCGGCCTGGCTGAGCCGACCCCGCAGGTGGGCTGCCACAGCCTCGGTCCACCGCTGCGTGATCCGCTCGGCGTGATCCCGGAGCAGGCCGATCAGTCGGCTGCTCTCCTCGGCGGTCAGCGCCATGGTTTCCTCCTTGACCTGGACCGGCCGGACTCTATCACCGGCACGGCGTCAACTAGTTGCCGCACGGCAAAGAAATGATCAGCGCCATCGTTGCGCGGCTCCGGCTCTGCATACCCCACTGCGGTGGGATACCGTTCCCCCGATAACAGGAGGTCTTCGAATGTCCTTGACGGTGCACACGGAACAGCGCGGCGACGTGGTCGTCGTGTCGGTCGCGGGCGAGCTGGACATGGCGACGGCACCGCAGTTGCAGGACCAGATCACCGACCTGCTCGACAAGGGCCGCAGCCGCCTGGTGTTCGACCTGGCGGAGGTGTCGTTCTGCGACTCGACCGGGCTGTCCGTCTTCGTCCGCGCCAAGAACAGCTGTGACGAGGCCGGCGGCGTGGTCAGGCTGGCCGCCCCGCAGCGCGGAGTGCTGCGCATCCTGGAGGTCAGCGGCCTGGTCGAGGTGCTGCACACCTATCCGACAGTCGAGCAGGCGGTGGCCGGCGACCCCACGCCGACCTCCTCCTGAATCTCGTCACTCACCGCTCGTCCTCGATGAATCGGGGACGAGCGATCGCTGTGCCCGCCGCCGTCTGGACGGCCAGGGCGACCAGCAGGACGCCGATCGGCGCGGTCCACGCCCCGGTCGCCTCGTAGAAGACCCCGACCAGCAACGGGCCGAGGGCACCGATCACGTATCCGATGCTCTGCGCGAACGCGGAGAGCGCGACGGTGCCGTCGGCGGTCCGGGCCCGGAGCCCGATGGTGGTCAGGATCAACGGGAACGCGCCGTGCCCGACGGCGAGCAGCGCCACCCAGAGCAGTGCCCCGCCGCGCGGGGCGAGGGCCATGCCCACGTAGGAGATCGCCGAGGCGGCGGTCAGCGCGAACACCAACGGGTTCAGGCTCCGCATCCGACCGGCCAGGGTGGGCATCAGGAGCGCCACCGGCACCCCGAGCGCTGTCAGCCCGGCAAGCAGCAGCCCGGCGTCCTGGGGCCGGAACCCGGCGTCCCGGAACAGCTGTGGCAGCCAGCCCATCACCGCGTACCCGCTCAACGACTGTGCCCCGAAGTACACGGCCATCGCCCACCCGAGGCGGGTCCGTTGGGGGCGTACCCGGATCCGGGTCACCGGGGAGGTCCGGGTGGTGCCACGTCGGGCGGCCCGGGCCCGCAGGGCCAACGGCACCCACGGGAGCACCGCCAGGGCGGCCAGGACGGCCCAGACGCCCAGCCCGGCCCGCCAGGACCCGAAGGCGTGCGCGATCGGCACCGCCGAGGCGCTCGCCACTGTCGTACCGATGGCCAGCGCCATCGTGTACGCCCCGGTGACCGCCCCGGTCCGGTGCGGGAAGTACTGCTTGACGAGCATCGGCAACAGGATGTTCGCCACGGCGATGCCGGCCAGTGCCAGTGCGCTGGTGGCGACGAAGAACACCACCGAGTCGGTGACCACCCGGAGCGCCTGACCGACGGCGAGCGCGATCATCGCGACGACCAGCACCCGGGCCGGGGCGAACCGTCGGACCAGCCACGGGGAGAGGGCACCGACCCCGGCGAAGGCGATGGTGGGCAGGGTGGTGATCAACCCGGCCATCGCCCCGGACAGGGCCAGGCCGGTGCGTACCTCGTCGAGGAGGGCACCCAGGCTGGTCACCGCCGCCCGCAGGTTCGCCGCGACGAGCAGCATCCCGGCCAGGACCAGCAGCCCGCCGGTGACCGGTGAGCCGGGTGGACCGGTCCGGGTCTCCGGCGGCGCGTCGGGGACGTCGGGGAGGGTCGCCGCGGCGAGCGCGGCGGCGCCGTCCGGGCCGGCAGGCACGGTCGTTGGCGAGGTCATGACCTCGAACCTACAATCATGGGATGAATTTCAGACGGGAGGTGTAACCAGTGACACCGTCGACCGGTTCCGCCGATGCCCCGCCGACCGCCGCCACCACGCCGCCCGCCACGCCGCCCACCGCGTCGCCGGGCGTCGCCCCGCCGCCCGTCGCCGCATCGCCCGCCTCCACCACCGCGCCACCCGTCGCCGCGCCCCCGCGTGGCCGTCGGGTAGCGGAGACCATCGCCTCGCTCCGGGACCGGATCCTTCAGGGGCAGTGGCCGGTGGGCGGACGGATCCCGACCGAGCCCCAGCTCGTCTCCGCGCTCGGCGTCGGGCGCAACACCGTCCGGGAGGCGGTCCGTGCCCTGGTGCACGCCGGGGTGCTGGAGTGCCGGCAGGGTTCCGGCACGTACGTGGTCTCCACCGACGAGTTGGCCCCGGTGGTGGCCCGACGCATCGACGAGGACCGGATCGACGAGGTGGTGGAGGTCCGCCGGGCCTTCGAGGTGGAGGCGGCGCGGCTCGCGGCGCTACGGCGTACCGCTGAGGATCTCGCCGCGTTGGACGCGGCGCTGGCCGACCGGGAGGCCGCGTGGCACGGCGGCCGGGTGGCGGAGTTCGTGGAGGCCGACGCCGCGCTGCACACCGCAGTGGTCACCGCCGCCCACAACGGCATGCTCGCCGAGCTGTACGCCTCGGTAGGTGCCGCCCTGCGTCGCACCATCGCCCGGACCACTGGCGAGGAGCTGACCCCCGACCGGCACGTCGACCACCATCGACTCGTCGAGGCGATCCGGGCGGGCGACCCCGTCCGGGCGGCCCGGGAGGCCGGTGCGTACCTGGAGCCTCCGCCGGGAGGATAGGTTGCCCCCGATGGAAGACCGGTTACCACGGGAGTATCGATGCTCAAGGGCTTCAAAGACTTCATCATGCGCGGCAACGTCATCGACCTGGCGGTCGGTGTCGTCATCGGTGCCGCGTTCACAGCCGTGGTCACCCAGCTGACCAACTCGTTCCTCAAGCCGGTGATCGCCCTGATCACCCTGCTGATCACCGGACGCGACGGCGGCATCGAGGGTGCCCTCTGGACCGTCCGGGGGGTGGAGTTCGACTGGGTGAGCTTCGTCAACGCGCTGATCACCTTCATGCTCACCGCGGCGGCGCTCTACTTCCTGGTGGTGTTCCCGATGAACAAGCTCGCCGAGCGGCGCAAGCGGGGCGAGGAGCCGCCACCGGCCACGCCCAGCGAGGAGGTCCAGCTGCTCACCGAGATCCGGGACGCCCTGGTGGCCGCCGGTCGGACCACCCCGGCGCAGCAGCGGGGAGCGCTCGACGACGTACTGGGGCGTGACCCGGAGCCGCCCGCCCAGCGCTGAGCGGATCCGTACGCACACCGGCCCCTGCGGGATTCCCGCAGGGGCCGACCCCTTTCGTACACATGTTCGATAGGGTGCCTCCATGGAGCAGCGCAGGCACTGGTGGAACGGCAAGTGGGGACGGCTCGCCCGACGGGACGTCTTCCTCCGGGTGGACGCCGACCACTGGTACGTGGAACAGCGGGCCGGTGGTGCCGAGGGGGTGTCCCGCTTCTACGAGCACACCGGCCCCGACGAGGCGGAGGAGACGGTCCGTGCCCTGCTCGACGGGGCTGACACCTGGCGGGAGCTCTCCCCACGCCCCTCCGGCACCCCGACGCCGCCCGGGGACAGCTGACGACGGGGGTCGACCCCGAGCGTTCGGCCCCACACCGGACAGGCGTTCGTCGACGCACCGGACGGACGCAGCGGACGGCGTTGAGCACAGCACCGGACAGGCGCACCGGACGGTGTTTAGCGACGCACCGGAGAGGGAACCGGCCGAGCATGAGCCAGCAGGACACCGAGCAGCAGGCGGCCCTCTCCCGGGTCACCACCGGCATGTGGGTGGTCGACTCCACCGGCACCGAGATCGGCACCGTCGACCTGGTCCAGCGCGGCGACCCGAACGCGGTGACGGTGCAGGGCACGCCGAACGCCGACCCGGGGAGCAGCCTCGACGAGCTGATCGAGTCGACGGCGGTCCAGGAGCCGGACGTCCCGGCCGACCTGGCCGCGCGACTCCTGCACAGCGGCTACCTCAAGGTCGCCACCGAGCTGGTGCCGACCGGGGCGGTGTACGTCCTCGCCGACCGGATCGACGCCGTCGCCGAGGGCCGGGTACGACTCACCGTTCCCGCCGCCGACCTCCCTGCGGAGGAGTGACCACCCCGTCCGAGGCATCCGACCCGGCGGCCGGCTGTACGACCCCGGCACCCGACGCTGTGGTCTGCCCGGGCGTGCCGGCCCCGTCGGAGTCGTCAGGCCCGGCGGGCGGTGCCGGGCGGCGGCGGAACAGCAGGAGCATGAGCCAACCGGCGAGCAGCCCCCAGAAGGCACCGCCGACCCCCAGGAGGGTCACCCCGGCGGCGGTGACGACGAAGGTGACCACTGCGGCCTCCCGGGAGTCCGGTTCGGCGACAGCCGACGAGATCGCGGTGGCCAGGGCGGCGAGCAGGGCCAGGCCCGCGACCGCCTCGATCAGCACCGGGGGCGAGAGCGCGACCAGGGCGGTGGCCAGCCCGGCCCCCAGTCCGAGCAGGGCCAGTCCGGCTCCGGCCGTCACCGAGGCGATCCACCGACGGTCGGGGTCGGGGTGGGCGTCCGGACCGGCGGCGAGGGCGGCGCTGATCGCGGCGAGGTTCACCGCGTGCCCACCGGCGGGGGCGGCGGCCAGGGAGGCCAGGCCGGTGGCGCGCAACGCGGCCCCGAAGGGCGGACGGTAGCCGTAGCCGACCAGCACCGCCATCCCTGGGACGTTCTGCGCGGCCATGGTGACCAGGAACAGCGGCAGGGCGAGCCCGACCACCGCCGGGACCGTCAGGGCGGGGGCCGTCACCTCGAAGATCGGCCACACCCGCAGCCCTCCCCCGGTCCCGGGGGCGGTGAGCGCGATGGCCACCACCGCCACGGCCAGCGCGGCGGGGACCGCCCACCGTCGGGCGTACCGGTGCAGGACCACCCAGGTGAGCACCACGGGGGCGGCGAGGGCCGGCACCTCGACGAGCGCCCGTACCGGTGCGGTGCACAGGGGTAGGAGGACCCCGGCGAGCATCGCCGCGGCGACGGGCCGGGGGATTGCCTCGACGGCCCGGCTCAGGGCGGGGAAGAGGCCGGCGGCCACGATGAGCGCCCCGGAGACCAGGAAGGCACCGACCGCCACCGGCCAGCCGCCCGGGACCGGGCCGGTGGCGACCAGGAGCGCCGCCCCCGGGGTGGACCAGGCGACACTGATCGGGATCCGGTGTCGCAGCCCGAGCCAGGCGGCGGTCAGCCCGGAGCCGACGCAGAGCACCAGCAGGCCGGAGGCGGCCTGGGCGTCGGTGGCGCCGACCGCCTTCAACCCGGCCAGCACCACTGTGAACGAGCTGGCGAACCCGACCAGGGCGGTCACCACCCCGGCCACCAGCGGCTGCGTCAGTCCGGCCATGCCACCCTCCCCCACCACCGTTCCGTTTACGGAACGATGCCGTGTAGCACCATAGCGGCATGGACCAGCCGCCACCACAGCGCCGTCGGCCCCTCGACCCCGCCGCCGACGAGGTGGGCCAACGGGTACGCGCGCTGCGCGAGGAACAGGGCCTCTCCCTGTCCCACCTGGCCCGCGCCGCCGGGGTGGGCAAGGCCACCCTCTCCGGGCTGGAGAACGGCACCCGCAACCCCACCCTGGAGACGCTCTACGCGATCACCGCCCAGTTGGGCGTACCGCTGACCGCCGTCCTCTCCGGCCCCGCCACCGAACCCGAGGTACGCGGCACCGCGGTCACCGCCACCCTCCTGGAGGTCTTCACGGACAGCGACGCGACGTACGAGCTGTACCGGCTGCGGATCGCCCCCGGCCCCGGGCAGCTCTCCCCGGCACACCAGCACGGGGTCACCGAACACGTCACCGTCTTCAGTGGAGTGTTACGCGCCGGACCCGTGCCGGAACCCGCCACCGCAGCCGCCGGAGGACATCTGCGCTGGACATCCGACGTACCCCACAGCTACGAGGCGATCGGTGACGAGGAGGTCCAGGCGAGCCTTCTGTTGCGGTATCCCACAAAATCCGACCGACGGCGGTAGTGCGTGGAGACGACCGACGAGGTTCTTGGCAAGCTTGACCCCATGACGCTGATCCTCCGCTCGGCCATCATCAACGACGTCGGCCTGGTCCGGACGAACAACGAGGACTCCGCCCTCGCCGGAGACCGCCTGGTCGCGGTGGCCGACGGAATGGGCGGGCTGCCCGCCGGGGAGCTGGCCAGTGAGATCGTCATCCGGATCCTCGACGAACTGACACCCCCGACCGGTCCCACCGAGGCCGCCGACTCCCTCGCCGCCGTGGTCAGCACCGCCAACCAGCGCATCCGGGCCGCCATCACCGCCGACCCGGCCCGCGAGGGCATGGGTACGACACTGACCGCCGCCCTGCTCGCCGGGGACACACTGGTGCTGGCCCAGGTCGGCGACTCCCGGTGCTACCTGCTGCGCGACCACGAGTTGACCCAGCTCACCCGGGACGACACCTTCGTGCAGGCGCTCGTCGACCAGGGGGCGCTCACCCGCGCCCAGGCCCGGCAGCACCCCCAGCGCTCCCTGGTGACCAGGGCGGTCCAGGGTGCCGACGCCCCACCCGCGATCGGCACCCTCACCGTCTACGAGGCCGACCGCCTCCTGCTGTGCAGCGACGGTCTCTCCGACTACGTCGACGACGAGGCGATCGTCGCCGCCCTCGGGACGTACTGCGACCGCCAGCACTGTGGCGAGCAGCTGGTGAAACTGGCCCACCAGGCCGGTGCCCCGGACAACGTCACTGTGGTGGTCACCGACGTCACCACCGCCTGACTCGACTCGCCGCAAGCCCGCTCCACGACCTTGGTCAATCCAGTTGCACCCCTGCTCAGGTGCGGTTTGATGAGTTGGTGACCATCCGTCGGGTGACCGCAGACGACTACACGAACACCAGCTTCCCCCTGCTGACGTACGCCTTCTACCGCTCCCCGGTGCCGGCCGGGCGGGCGGGCGGGCAGCCGACGGCACCCGCGTACCTCACCGGAAACCGGACACTGGTCACCGAAGAGGACGGCGAGACCCTCGCCACCGCCAGCGCCATCCCGATGCGGCAGAACCTGCACGGCACCGTACGCCCGACGGCCGGTGTCGCCGGGGTGACGACCCACCCGCTGGCCCGACGCCGGGGACTCGTACGCACCCTGTTCCACCAGCTCCTCGACGAGATGCGCGACGAGGGACACCAACTGAGCGCGCTCTACCCGTTCCGACCCTCCTTCTACGCCAGGTTCGGCTACACCGGGCTGCCCGCCCCGCGTACCGTCACCTTCTCGCCCGCGAACCTCGGACCGCTGCTGCGCGCGGACCTCCCCGGCGACGTCACCTGGACCCGGATCGGGGCCGGATACCCGGCCTACCAGGAGTTCCTCGACAGGTACCTGCACCACCGGCACGGCTTCGCCGTCTTCCCCGAATACCGGGCGGTCCGGTTCCGCGACGACGACGACCGGTGGCTGGCCACCGCCCGGGTCGACGGCCAGACCGTCGGAACCCTCACCTACCGGATCGACGGCCACGGCGGCAACCTCGTCGGCGACGAACTCCTGACCACCGACGCGTACGGGCGGGCGCTGCTGTTGCAGTTCCTCTCCCGGCACGTCGACCAGGTGGCCCGGATCAGCGTCCGGGTCCCCCCGGACGAGCTGCCCGAACTCTGGCTCACCGACCTCGACGTCCAGATCGAGGCGAAGGCCGCCGGACCGGACTGCGCCGCCCCGATGGCCCGCCTGCTCACCCTCGACGCCCTGACCGGGCTGCCCGCCGGGCCGGGCCGGGTCCGGATCGAACTGACCGGGGACCGGTGGCTCGCCGGTGAACACCTCCTCGACGGGGGCTCCGGCACCCTGGAGGTCACCCCGGCCAAGGGTCCGGTGTTGCCGGTCGGTGGGTCGGGGACGCCGGTCGGTGGGTCGGGGACGGCGGGCGGTGGGTCGTCGACACCGGTGGCGACGCTCACCGCCGCCGGGCTCTCCGCCCTCGCGTACGGGGTCCTCGACCCGGTGGAGGTGCAGCTCAACGGCCTGGGGACGGTACCTGTCGACGCCGCCGGCCAGCTCCGCCGGATCTTCCCGCGCGCCCACCCGTACCTCTGCGCCGACTTCTGACCCGACAACCGCACGGACCGGCGGTCAGTAGGGGTTCGTCTGCCCGGCGAGCCGCCCCCGGAGCGCACCGAGGGGGCGGCCCGCCAGGCCGGACCCGCCCGACATCGGCGGGCTCCCGGTGTGCCGCCGGTGGGCCATCCCGGTGAAAAGCTCCTTCAACGCGCTCACCGAATCCACAGTCGGGTGCCACCCCAACTCCCGCTCGGCCCGCTCACTGGACATCAGAGGCGCGTTCAACGCCAACTCCAGCCACCCGGCGTCCACCGGTTGCAGCCGGGCCCGCCAGCTCAACGCGGCGGCGGCCCGCAGCACCGGGGCGGCCACCGGCACCGTCCACCCGTGGAAGTGCCGGGCCACCAGCTCCGGGGTCAACACCGGATCGGCGGCGAGGTTCACCGCCCCCCGGACGTCCGAGAAGACCGATCGGGCGTACGCGTCGGCCACGTCGTCGGCGTGCACCGCCTGCATCCGCAGCCGACGATGGGTCGGCACCAACGGCAGCCGGCCGTGCCGGAGCAGCCGCACCGGCACCAGCGGCCCGAGGAAGTACCTGGTCAACTGGGTCGCGGCGGCGGCCTGGAAAATCAACCCGGGACGCAACCGGACCACCCGCAACCCCGGGTGCTCCCGCTCCAACCCGTCCAGCAACGCCTCCACCTCGGCCTTGTCCCGGCTGTACGACGACCCGGGCACCCCCGTCGCCGGCCACCGCTCGCTGACCGGCCGGTCCTTCGGCCCCGGGGCGTACGCCCCCACCGACGAGGCGTACACCAGCGACGGCACCCCGGCCCGTACCACCGCCTCGAACACCGCCCGGCTCCCCGCCACGTTCGTCCGGTGCAGCACCCGCTGGTCGTGGCTGGGCTGGATCTGCCAGGCCAGGTGCACCACCGCCCCCGCCCCGGCGAACACCTCGGTCAGCCGCTCCACAGCGCCCGGAGCCCCCACGTCACAGGAGTGCCACTGCACCTTGTCGTACGGCTCCCCCGCATCCCCGTCCGGCACCCGACGGGCCACCCCCACCAGCTCGGCCCCCGCCTCCCGGCCCAGCCGCCGCAGAATGGCCGTGCCGGAGTTCCCGCTCGCCCCCACCACCACGATCCGCATGAACGGTCCCGTACCCACGGATTCCGTCCCCAACCCCCCGCCCCGGCAGGGCCGACGGGCTCAGCGGTGGGAAGCCGGAAGGCCTCGCTGGTGGAGTTCCGGTAGCCTGAGCGCGCGGGCCGCTAGCTCAATGGCAGAGCTGTGGACTTTTAATCCATAGGTTCAGGGTTCGAGTCCCTGGCGGCCCACCATCAACCGCCTCTGAGCTGGCAGAAGACCTGCCGAAAGTCGGGTACAGCCAGGCGAGGCGATCAGCGGCGTAGCGTGCGCGTCTGTCGGTAGGTGGTGGGGCGCCCCTTGCCGCCGTCCTGGTGCACGAAGCCACGAGTGCGCAGGCTTCGGAGGGCCTTACGAATGTTGGGTCCGCTCAGGCCGAGCGCGGTTTCGAGTTGAGCTACGGACCTCGGTCCGGATGCGAGTGCGTCATAGATACGTAGTTCGGTGGCGTTGAGGACCGGGCTAGTTGGTGTGCCTGCGGGGTTGCGGAGCAGCACGGTGAACTTGATGTTGGTGTCGATGTACTGCGCCGGTGGCAGAGCGCGGTCCGACAGTTCGTGAGCGATGGTGGGGATGCCGCTGGCGAGGGCTTCAATGACCCGGCCGCTAGTGGCGGCTGAGCGGACGTGTTGGCAGATGGCCACAAGGAGTCCGTTGCGGGCGGAGGTGACGGCGTCGCGGCCGAGGCGGTCGACGGTGATGCCGTACAGGCCACCAGGGTTGGTGACGACAAGGCGGTCACGGCGTAGCCGTACCTCGATCGCGAAAGCCTGTGACCAGTGGTCGAGATCGCGGTGGATGAGTGCGTTGGCGATGATCTCACGGAAGGCGATCAGGGGGTACGTGGGACGGTCGGCGACACTGCCATCGGGGTTGTCGACGATGATCGTGTCGAACGTGCGGCGGGCCCAGTCCAGTGCTGTGTCGAGCATTCGGGGAATGGGTCCGGTAATCGTGATCTGGTTTCGCGCTCGCGCTGCTGGTGGATCACCAGGCAGAGGCTCGGCGGCAGCCTGAATGACGTAACGGGGAAAGAACTGCTGTGGATGAACGCCGAGGGCGAGCAGGCCAGCCGTGGTGGGTTGCCCGCCGCTCACGGTGACGCCGGCCCGGCGTAGCAACTCGGCATCATCGGTGAAGCGGCCCAGTCCAGTGGCGTCTCGTTCGCGTACCGTCGCCAGATACGCGGCGATCAGGTCTGGATCGAGGTCATCGAAGCTCGCGCCGTTGACGGGCCGCCGATCGAACAGCGGGGGCCGCCGGGCGGCAAGGAACCCTTGTATCTCCAGCTCGGACAGCGGAAAGTCACCGTCGTAGCCGCGAAGATACGCAGTGCCCGTGCCGGTGACCCGACACGGTTTTGCGGACGGATCGCACTCGTGGACCCGAGCTACGACCACCGGTTGGCCATCGACGATGCCGTCGTCGATGGAAAGTCGTACTGGTGGTGTGTATGCGCGAGCCTTCGTGGCGAGACCCTGCTTGAGGATTTGCGGATCGGCCAGTGCCACCGGGCGGAAACCGGTACGTTCGTCCAAGCCCAGGATGATCAAACCACCGCCGGGAAGGTTGGCCAAGGCGCTCAACGAGGCGGTCAGTGAGACAGGGAGCCCACCTGCAGCGGCCTTGACCTCGATGTTTGTCGTGTCCCCGCCCGACTCGCGCAGCGCGTGTACCAGGTGGTCCAGATCCTCAACCATGGCACGGAATGTAACCGCACGGGAGTTACATTTCAAGCTTCAGGGTTACATTTTGCGTTACGAAGCTGGCCAGGTTTGCCCGGCCTGCCGGATGGCCGACGATCATGGCCATGTGGTTCGCGTGGTGACGCCTCCGGCCCACCACACAACGTGATGTCGCTGTCGACCTGCGCTTCCGTGGTTCGCATGGGGTTCTGCGCCTTTTGGCTGGATTGGTCATGACAGGCATGGGTCATGTATAGGCTGAGCTATAGTTGTCCCGCGACCAATGGGCCAGCCCACCGCTGGGCGATCAGGACAACAGGCGATGTCCGTGACTGGTTACGGGCCCTGCGTCAGACCGACCCGGCGACGTACCGGTCAGTGAACGCAGCGATCGACATGCTCGCCGAGACCGGTCCGGGCCTGGGGCGTCCGCTGGTCGACACCCTCCGGGGTTCGAGCATCAGCAACCTCAAGGAGCTGCGGCCGAGATCCGGCCGCGACGTCGCTGTCCGGCTTCTGTTCGTCTTTGATCCATGGTCGCAGGCGGTGCTGTTGGTCGCCGGCAACAAGGCCGGAGACTGGACGCGGCGGTACGAGAACGCGATCCCGATCGCCGAGGTCGCCTACGAGGGTTGGCTAGCCTTCGAGAGGAAACGGAGGGAGGGCTGATGGTCGACTTCCATGAATGGGACGACATCCGCGCCGAGTTGCACGACGGGGACGACGACGCGCTCGACGCCGAACGCGCCCGCACCGAGGCGTGGGTCAGCGCGTTCCACCTCGCCGAGGAGCGCAAGCGTCTCGGTCTCACCCAGCGGCAGGTGGCCGAGCTGATGGGAGTCACGCCCGGTCGGGTGAGCCAGATCGAAAACGGCGACCTAGACGCCAACGAGGTGGCGACCCTCAGCCGGTACGCACGAGCGCTCGGCGCCCGAATGCGGATCATCTTCGACTATGGCAGCGACCTCCGTCAGATCGCCTGACACCCGTGAGCCTCAGCCGACATCACGTACGACGATGCGAGTCGTTCCGGCGAACCGCACCGCTCGGTAAGCCGAGGTCATCGAGCACCGTTCGGAACCCGCAGGCTGGGCAAACCTAGAGGCGGCGGGTCGCCGGCGATCGTGGCGGTGTGGTTCGCATGGTGGTACCTCCGGCCCACCCGAGACGGCTACCCAAACGGAGGGGTCTAGGGCAGCCACGCAGCAGTTCAAGGCCGGTCTTGGCCGCGCTGCCTCGCCCCAGGCCAGATTCAGGCCGAGGCTGTCCCGTGGACGGAGTCCTCACTGCCGCTGCACGGCGACACCTTGTGGAGCCAGGCGTCGGGGATGTCGTGCGCCTGGCGTCGAAGGTGTTCGAGGACTTCGGCGAGGCGAGGCGGAGTGGCGGGGCGGGGCGGCGCCGGACAGCCATGGATCTTCCAGGGCATCGACTGCTGATCCGGACGCTCAACGATCGGACAGGCGCCGAGTCGCGACACCCTTTCAGGTTTGACCATAATTACGACCGGTCGTTAAAATGGCTCCCATGGAGATCATTCCGATCACAGAGGCCAAGGCCCGGATCGCCGAACTCGCCGACCGGGTCGCCCGGGAGCACGACCACTTCACGATCACCCGCAACGGCCGGGCCGACGTCATGCTGATCTCGGTGGCCGAGTACGAGTCGATGCGGGAGACGCTCGACCTGCTCTCCGACGACGAGGCCCTGGCGGACCTCCGCCAGTCACGGGAGGACTTCGTAGCCGGCGACACGTTCTCGGTGGACGAGGTCCGTGCCGAACTGGAGCGGCGTCGAAGCAAGGCCGCCTGATGCCCCCGGGGGGCAGGCGGGCGGACGACCGTACCAACGAACCGCTCAACCCGTACACGGTGTCGTTCTCCCGGCAGGCCCGCCGCAACCTGCACGAGGACCTGCCCTTGGAGGTGGCGGTCGCAGCGACGGAGACCATCCAGCGGGCGATCGCGATCAACCCGTACCGAGTGGGCAAGCCCCTCGACGAACCCTTCGACGGCTTCCATTCCGCCCGGCGCGGCACCTACCGGATCATCTACCGAATCAACGAGGCCAAACGAGTCGTAGAGATCCACTCGATCCGCCACCGACGCGACACCTACCGTTCGTAGAACGCCTCCCCCTCCGGCTCCGCGCCCACCGCTGCTCCGGCCACGACGGCATGGCAACACCGACTGGTGTACCAGATCACCAAGGAGGACGGCGAGATCGTCGCGTGCCGGTACCACTACGGCGACCGATAGCGTCCGACTGCGGTCAGGCGCGTCGGCGGCTCAGTCCGTGGCGCTGTAGTACGCGATCTTCTCGTCGAGGACCGAGATCGCGGTCTCGATCTGGGCGGCGCGTCGTTGCAGTTCACTGCGGTGTCGGGTGAGGAACCCGACCCGGTCGCCTGCCGCGTCTCCTTCGCGGAGCATCGACGTGAACTGTCTCAGGTCGGCGATGCCCAGGCCGGCGTCGCGGAGGCAGCTGATCAGCCCGATCCAGAACACGTCGTCGTCCGAGTATCGGCGCTTCCCGCCGGAGGTACGGTCGACGGGGCCGATCAGTCCCTCGCGTTCGTAGTACCGCAGCGTGTCCAGTGTGAGACCGGTCCGCTCGGCCGCCTGGGCCGGAGGCAGCGATGCCGTCATCGTGGGCTTCCGTTCCTGTTCAGCGGACGGCGGCCAGGCGGGCCATCTGCTCGTCGTCCAACTGCACGTCCACCGCGTCGACGGCCTCGTCGAGCTGCGCGAGGCTGCTCACGCCGACGATGGGCTGGATGTCCTGCCGCAGCAGCCACGCGAGGACCACCTGGTTGCGCGTCGCTCCCGTCTCGACGGTGACCTCGTCGAGTACGCCGAGGACCCGGCTGGTTCCGGGGTGGTCGTACGCCTCAGGGAATGGCTTGTCGGAGCGGACGTATCCGCCGTGGATCAACGGGGTGTAGGCCCACACGTCCAGGCCCTCGGTGCGCGCGTAGTCGAGGTCGTCGGCGGCGAGAAGCTTGTGGCCCTGGTCGGGCAGCGCGGCGCCGGGTCTGGGCTGCGCCAGCGAGTGCCGCAGCTGCACAGCCGACCACGGTGCCACGCCCTCGTCTCGCGCCAGGGCACGCGCCTGCTCGACCCGCCACGACGCGTGGTTCGCCGCACCCACACGGTGTACGTCCCCACTGTCGACGAGCCGACCGAAGGCGCCGACGGTCTCGGCGAGCGGCACGGTCCGATCTTCGGCGTGGGCCCACAGGAGATCGACGGCGTCGACGCCGAGCCGGGACAGGCTACCGGCGACACCACTGGCGATCGCTTCTGCCGACAGTCCCTCGGCGGACTCGGGCCAGCGGTGCGGGATCAGCGGGTCCTGCCGGACCTTCGTCGCGATCTTCACGCGTTCCCGCACTCCCGGACGCGCACCGAGCCACGCCCCGATCACCCGTTCACTCGCCCCGCCGAGGCCGGCCGGGTCAGTCCAGAACGCATAGCAGTTGGCGGTGTCGAGCCACTCCCCGCCGACCTCCACGAACCTGTCCAACAGCGCGAACGCGCGATCCTGGTCCACCAACGTGCCGTAGCTCATCGTCCCCAGCACCAGCCGGGCGACTCCCGTGTTCGCTGCCATGTCGTGGACTCTGCCACCTGGAGCGCGCTCCAGGTCAAGCCCTCGCACCCCGACCAGGGTCACGACCGACAGCCCCTCAACGACCGGACAGGGCCTGCCCCTTCCTTGCCCTGGGAAACCTTCGCGCGCATTCACGGGGTACCCGCGCACTCGACACCCCGGGGTCGACACGCTGAGTCACAATCGGTGTACCGTCCGATGTGGTAGCCCGTCGGTGTGGAAGTGGGCGGGGTCGTCGCTTCAGCCCTTCTTCGTGGGAGTGGGCCGTGTCGCCTATCGCTGATCCGCGTTTCGGTGTGGAGCTTCGTCGCCTACGGACAGAGGCCCGTGTCTCGCTTCGCGCCCTCGCTCAGGTGGTCTTTCAGAGCAAGAGTCAGCTTCACGATCTGGAGTCGGGGCGGCGGCAGCCGAGTGGCGATGTGGCACGTCGTCTGGACGATGCTCTCGGTGCAGGTGGTCGGCTGGCAGGTTTGGCCCGTCCGCCCGCCTTGCCGGGTGGGGGCGCTGACCGGATCGCGTACGCGGTGCAGCATCCGGGCCGGACTGATCCGGCGACGGTCGACGCCCTCGCCGATCTGCTGGCCAGTCAGCGTCGACTCGACGATGTGCTCGGCGCTGCTGCGGTGATACCGGCGGTCCGGGCGAACCTTGACCTCGTGACCCGACTGGCGGGTGAGGCGCACGACGTCCTGCGGGGGCGACTGGTCGACCAGGCTGCCCAGTGGGCGCAGTTCGCCGGATGGTTGGGCATCGCCGTCGGTGACCACGACTGGTCCCGGCACTGGCTCGGCCAGGCGCTGGAATGGTCGGTGGAGGGTGGCCGGGATGCGCTGGTAGGAACGGTGCTGTCGTTCCGGGCGGATCTGGCCGGACAGTCCGGCGACGTCGGCACCCTGCTGGGGGTCACCCGGGCGGCGCTGACCAGGCAGGGCATGTCACCGGGGCAGATCGCCTACGACCATTACCAACTCTCGCGCGCGTACGCCCTCACCGGTGACCGGGCGGCGGCGGCCAGCATGGCGGCGGCTGCCGACGAGCGGGCCTTGGCCGCGCTGGAGTACGGGGGCGAGGTGCCACCGTGGGACTACTACCGTGACCGCGCGTTCTTCGACCTGGAGTCCGGCACCACCCGGGCCGCCCTCGCACAGCACGAAAAGGCAGTGGAACTGCTGACCACCGGCCTCGACGGCCTGGACGAGGACTCGGCGTCGGCTGACTGGACCGGAACCTACGTCGGCCACCTCGCCGGTGCTCAGCTGATGATCGGCGCGCGCGAGGACGCGGCTGGTTCGATCGAGCGAGTCCGGTCCATCGCCGCCCGGAACCGGTCCGCCCGGTTGTCCGCGCTCGTCCGCACCTTGTCCGCGTCCATGGACAGCTGACCGGACACGTAGCACCTGGAACGTGACCGGCCGATCACCCGATGCTGTGACCAGGGCGGAGAGCCACGCTCGCCGAGACCGGTGAGGGGTGATCCGCGCGAAGTCGGGCGCGGTGGTGTCGGTCCTTCGTGCATTCGACCGCGCCCCTACCAGCGGAGGTAGGGATGAGCGACAGCAAGCCGGACATGAGCCGGGGCGAGCGGATCCAGGCGGCCGAGTTCGAGGCGGCCAAGCAGCGGATCCTCGACATGGCCGAGGCGGAGCGGATACCGGTGGCGGAGACGACCCGGGT